>NZ_JBALEQ010000162.1:0-61745 GCF_036917775.1 Nostoc sp. | reverse complement strand
GGATGCTTTCAGGCTGACAAGATAATATTTTTAACCTCTAATTCCATTTGGTCTGCTTTCTCTCATATCGCTTTTAGTCTAAACTCCAGTTCTAACAGCACTCGTTTAAGAAATCGCTTGAGAAAAATATCATCAAGCCTATGGTTTTCAGATGGATTTAACAGAAATGCTAAAAAATTTGAATGACGTAATTCTTGACGTACTACACCAATCGCTTCAAAAATATTAAACTGAGCGAGTTTTGATTCTAGTTTTTCTAAGTCTTCATTCTCAACAATCAAACTTTCTAGCAATGCTCGTTCTGTTGCAGGGGTTGTCATTACTAATGAATTTTTCCTGGGACGACAGTTGTATTGTTCCCATCAATTCAGCAATAATTACTCTTGTAGGACAAAATAAGACAGAAACAAAGGTTTTCGCAAGAGCAAAATTTTAAATTTTTAATTAGACGACAGCAACACTCAACCTGCTTCAATTAAGCTTCGTTCAGGTAGGGTGACTCCGTTAAATAAGCAGTGGCGCAGATTTACCCCAGTCAGGTCTACTTCGGTGAAATCAATGTCAATTAAATCCGTTTTACACAAAATAGCTTTGGTGAGAATGGCATGACTCAGGTCTGTGTTGCTTAACTTTGTGCCAGTCAGGTTTGCACCACTGAGATTTGCTCCAGCCAAGTTTACACCACTGAGGTTAGCATAACGCAAGTCTGCTCCAGCTAAGTTTGCACTACTGAGGTCAGCATCATGCAAGTCTGCTAAACGCAGGTCTGCTTTCATAAGGGAAGCATTATGCAAGTCCACCTTCCTAAGAGTTGCCCGAATCAGATTAGCAGCCTTGAGGTTTGCTAATATCAGATTTGAGCCACTTAGATCGGTTCTCCATAAGGTCGCCGCAGTCAAATTTGCTTCAATTAAGTTTGCTCCGCGCAGGTTGGTCTGTGATAAAGTCGCGTTAGCCAAGTTAGATCGATTCAAGTTGATTCCAGCTAAACACATCTCGCTGAGGTTAACTAAGTGCAGGCTTACTTGAGTGAAATTTCTCTCTCCTGCACAATAGCGGTTGAGAAGTTCATTAGCATCCATACAGCCTGCCTTCCAAATTTCCATTTCTCACCTGAAAATTACAGTGTCTAATCAATAATTGCTGAAAATACTTCTTATTAAGAGACTTTTAAAACTTCGCACCAAGATTAAAATTATTTAACAATCTTTTACAATATTGCCGATGAGACTGTTTGCTTTCAAAAAGTATTAGAGGAAGCCGTTATCCTGATAAGTTTCTTTTGCTTAAACGTGGTGAGGTGGCTTGCTCTTTCACTCATCCACGCTTAAGTAGAGACTAATCTAGCTTTTACTTACGTACTAGGTTCAGCAGTTCTTTAGGAGAAGCAAGCAAGTCAATCGCTACGAAGAAAATTTTGCCTTGAGGATCGAGCAAAAACCGCCATGCAATATTCATACCCACACTCGCACCGAACCAAGGGGTTTGGACTTTGCCGGTGACTTTAACTTGGGTATAGCCATCTTCTACTGGCTCGGATATACCACGCTCTGGTATCATTTTTAATCCCTGGCATTCTTCACGCATATAAGCGCGGATTGCATCTTGACCAATAATCGGTCTTTCAAAGGGAGGTTGCAAACCACCTTCAGAGGTAAACAGAGAAACAGCAGCATCAAAGTCATTGGCATTCATGTTGTTGATATAGCCAAGCACTGTAGGGTTGTTGATACCCTCAATGGTGACTTTAGTCCGAAATGCTGGTGCTGTGGGTGGAGCCACAGGTTCTGTAACTTTTTTATAACTACCGGGAGCATTCGGGTCAAATCCCATGCTCACTACGGTATTGCGGAGAATTGTGATTTGTTGACCTGAATCAGCATTTCTGATTGCTTCTAACACCTCAGCAGCCTTGGGAGAAAGCTTGTAGCCTTCTGGAATAGGAGCAACGATTCCCTGAGCCATCCATTCTCCTAACTGATACCAAAAGCCCAACTTGATGTTTACAGTGAAGGATGCGTAAGAACGGCAGAGGGGAGTGTCAGCACGGTTAGCTAAATCATACATGACTCGTGTTTGAGCCTCGAAAGGCATCTGCTTAATTTGTTCAAGTAAGCCTTGTGCGAGTACCATGTTGGCTGCTCCCGGAGCAGCAACCGTAATACTTCTACCCATCTCGGTATAAGCAAACCAGAGTAATGCTAGTTGATCTTCAGCATTGAGTTGAGAGAATGATTCGACAACAGTTGGAACAACGTCAGCAACTAGCGTGCCGGGAAAAATACTTTGAGCCGACTTGATGGTAAAAGACATAGCAGATATTCCCTAAAAAAATTACAGTTCTATCGAATGTGAAAAAACGGAGGGGAAATGCGTTTAGGTGTTGCTAAAGGCACTCAGCAGTCTGACCATAGGCCGCCTTAGACATCACTCTACCAAAGGCATGATGATAATGTTGCCATTGAGTTTGGATACTCGGCAAAGCACATTGCAGGCTTAACTGCATAGTTATTTAGAAAACTTTGACCAACAGTGCTTTAAGGCACCTATGTTGTTTATGTTTCTATATGTAAAGAAACATAACAAGTTCGTTACAAATAAGCAATACTTCCTCAGCCCTACTTGGATAATTTCTCTTTATGTAAATGATAAGTTTTGGCTACTTGTACAAAATTGTGGGTTTTAAGACGCGATAAATCGCCGTCTCTACAAGTGTTTTTGTATCAAACTATTGCGTCTACCATCGCTTACCTTCTCGCATGAAGCCAAAATACCCTATCTAGTCAGTACGGTTCTTACTACCTTTTTTGTTATGTCAAGTACTTGCAAATAATATTTACAATAAGTTACATTCATTTACAGAACGCAACGATAAAAGCTAAAAGATGACAAATAAAGGCTTTACTATTAACGAACGCGGTCAACTCAACAGATTTGCGATTGAACCCAAAATTTATGTTGATGAAACCCCACGGACAGGCTTCACCGAATATGCCGAAAAACTCAATGGTCGTTTGGCAATGATTGGTTTTATCTCACTCATCGCGTTGGAGGTTTTCACCGGACACGGTTTGATTGGATGGCTAACTAGTTTTTAAAGAACACATTTCAGATTTAGAAATTTTCTCCAGTTGACAAATAAAACAATTTAGAGGCAAACTTATGAAAACTGATTTTGATTACCCCAGAAAAGATTTGATTGGAACAGTTGTTTTTAGACCCGATTTCAACAATTTTGAGACCATCAATGCAAATCAAGCGTGGTCATTGTTTTTTAGTGGTGGTCAAGATGACAAGGCACTGGGACAAGAAATTGAATTTGGCAGATTTTTCACTAATCTCTTAATCGCTATTGGAGTAACTGGAATGATTTGGGCGATTTATTTCACTCAATTAGGATGAGCAAGTTTGTTCATTTTTTTAGTAACTTCAATGGAGTCTTGGATTTTGATACCAAGACTTCTTTTTGCTTTTCAATAATTCAAAAAAAGTCTCTTTAGGTTTGGGAAAATTTCGATGTTGATTGGATTTATAAAGCTTCCTAATTTGTCACGGTATTGTGGATACATGGGGTTAGAAGTAGCAGAAATTGTTTCCAAACACCTTGCAGTTCAAAGCAAAACCTATGTAATTCAAAATAGAAGAATATTGATCAATCAACTGTTAAAGTCTGGTCTAGATTCTCATACAGCAAATCGAACTGTTACTGTACTTATATCAAGTCCGATTTTACAACTAACCAATAAAAACCAGTTGGCTATTAATTGCAAGGGATAGTAACTATAAAGCCATTACATAACGATATAATTTTTATTTGAATTTGTAGTGTAGTATGTTTGTGCTACACTACGAACTCTATTGCATTTCTTTCAGATGACTAAATAAGAATTTTAGTTGCAGTGTATTTCAGGTAGATGAAGTAGACGGGTAGGGTCAATTCATGAATTACCCCTATGATTATCTGTACCTCACCAAGTTGCAATCTGCTGTATCTTGAACAGGTGAGAGGACTTTAATTAAGCCAGTTCAACGCAAACAGCGAATTGCTTCTAATAAACCTCTAGCTTTATTCAACGTCTCTTCGTATTCTTTTTCTGGCTCAGAATCAGCCACTAAACCTGCGCCAGCTTGTACGCTAACCGTCTTGTCATGTACTACCATTGTGCGAATTGCGATCGCAGTATTTAATTGTCCTTCAAAATCGTAATATCCATAGACACCAGAATAAACACCGCGCCGACTAGACTCTAACTCGTGGATAATTTCCATCGCCCGAATCTTGGGTGCGCCACTTACCGTACCTGCTGGGAAGCAAGCTTTCAATAAATCCCATGCTGTTTTACCCGGTGCTAATTTACCCACAACATTGCTGACAATGTGCATTACATGGGAGTAGCGCTCAACTACCATTAATTCATCAACTTTGACGCTACCATTTTGACAAACACGCCCCAAATCATTCCGCCCTAAATCTACAAGCATCACGTGTTCGGCAACTTCTTTGGGATCTTCGAGTAAATCTTGAGCGAAGGCTGCATCTTCCTGGAAAGTTTTACCTCGTGGACGTGTCCCCGCAATGGGGCGTACCGTTGCTATAACTCCCTCATCTGGAGCAGTTTCGGCTTTTACCATCACTTCAGGACTAGAACCGATGATTTGCCAATCTCGGAAGTTAAAGTAAGCCATGTAAGGCGAAGGATTTATCTGACGTAGGGAGCGGTAAAGGGCAAAGGGGTCGCCTGTGTATGGTGTTGATAGTCGCTGAGAAATTACTACTTGAAAGATATCGCCTGCTTTGATGTATTCTTTGGCCTTTTGGACACTGGCACAAAAATCAGGGCGGGTAAAATTACTTTTATACTCCTCTGCCCCTCTGCTCCCCTGCTCCTCTGCCTCTCTACTCCCTGGCGGTTTCCATTCCAACCGAGTTTTTTCGGGCGATAGGGGGAGAGATAGCTTTTCGAGCATTTGGGTGACGCGATCGCACGCTTGTTGATAGGCTGCTTTGAAATCTACATTGGGGTCACGTAAATCAGCATAAGCGATCGCCCAAATTTTCCGCTTCACCTGGTCAAAAATCAACAGGTGGTCTACCTGCATCCACAAGCCATCAGGGATATTTCGCTCATCTGGTGGATAGATTGGCACGCGCGGCTCAATCCAGTTAATCAATTCATAGCCCCAAAACCCAAACAAGCCGCCAATTCCTGGCGGTAACTCTGGTAACTTGACTGGCTGATAAGGTGCTAAACATTCGGCTAAAGCTGCAAAAGGGTCGCCTGTAAAAACGACCTGCGAACCATCGCGGTTTAACTGGGTGGTGCGATCGCCCCTTGCTTCTAAAATCCAAAGCGGATCGCAACCCACTAAACTATAGCGTCCTAGTTTTTCCCCACCTTCTATTGATTCCAACAAAAAGCTATAGGGCTGACCTGCACAAACTTTATACCAAGCAGATACGGGCGTATCTAAGTCCGCTACCCATTCTTGATATACGGGGACGAAGTTGCCTTGTTGCGCTAGGTCAGAAAACTGGGAGAAATGCGGAAACATCATTATTTTCAAAAGTAATTGGTAATTGGTAATGGGTAATGGGTAATTTTTTCTTACCAATTACCCATTACTAATTACCCATTAGCTACTAAAAGCTAATTACGGAGCGTCGTAGGTTGTAACACCGCTAAACTTCACTTTAGAGGGACTGGGGTTTTGTCCGATCCGACGGTCTACATAACGCACTTTGTCACGACCTTCATTTACCTTTTCAGGGAAGACACCATCAGCTGGGTGAAGTAGAGTGGTTTCTCCGTTGGGTAAAATCCGGTAAACTTTGTAATCTGTAATTTTGAGTTTCCGGAGTTGCTGACCGCCCAAAGCGATGCCATATTCTTTCCGAGCTATATACAGCAGGTTTTCACCTTTCCGCATAGTAGCAGCACCACCTGTAGGCAATTCAAAAACTTGCTCTTTCGGGCTAGTCCAAGTGATAGCGTACTTTTCTTCCACTTCTGCTTTCTTTAGCAAGCCACCAGTGCTGCCAGCAAATAGTGGGGTTTGTCCAGAGAGTGTTTCTGCCATAAAGTTCCGTTCTCTCAACGTTTTTAGGGAATCCTAACACTGCAACCAGGATCATATTGCGATCGCGTTATAGACTGTAACAGTTTTTAGTCATTTGTCATTTGTCATTTGTCATTTGTCATTGGGCGTTAGGAGTGCTGAGTTAAGAGTTAGGAGTTTTGTTTATCTCCTTGTCTCCCCTGCCCCCTGCCCCCTGCTCCTCCTCCCTCATCCCCTGCCCCATTCCCCATTCCTATTTACTCTTGACTTTTGCCCGCTTTTCCTCGTGGCTATTCTGAACAATGGGGATGGTGAAGTGAAACTGGCTACCCTGGTCTTTGCCAGTTGACTCTGCCCAAATTTCTCCGCCCCAACCATTCACAATTTGACGGCAAATTGCTAAACCAAGTCCTGTTCCGCCAGTGGTACGGCGTAGCGCTCCCTCTTCTTGATAGAAGCGGTCAAAAACTACTTCTAAGCGATTTGGTTCAATGCCGCGTCCAGTGTCAGCCACAGTCACCTCGACCATTTGATGGCTGTTGGAAATGGCTTTAATGGTGATTTCTCCTTGGGGTGGCGTAAATTTACAAGCATTATCCATAAGTTTTGCCAGTACCTCTACTAGCCAATCACCATCAGCCCTTACCAGAGGCAGGTTTTCAGCAATTTGAGTTTTGACTTGGGGCGGCTTTTCCGTTGCAGAACGCGTGCGATTGCGACTAAGTGCTAAATCCACACACTCTTGTAAAGTCAGGGATTCTGGATGCCATTGTACTCGCCCGCTTTCTAAGTTGGAAAGCGTGAGGAAATCTTGTACCAATTTTCGCATCCGTTCTGAGTCGGAAAGAGCCGTGTTGAGCATAATTTGCTGCAACTCCAAGGGCATATCCGGCTCACTAGCAAGACTTTCTAGACACACTTGAATGGTGGATAAAGGAGTACGCAGTTCGTGTCCAGTGATGGCTATAAGGTTGCTGCGGGTGCGGTCTAGGGCTTCTAGCTGTTGGTTAAGTTCTTCTAGATTGGCGTAGGCTTCCGCTTGAATCAGGGCTGCTCCGACTTGGGTGGCGATCGCTTCTACCAAATCCAATTCCCCAGGTTGGCACTCGTGCGGTGGCATTCGGCAGTAGTGTAATTCCACAATGCCCAACAACCGCCCCTGATAAAATACTGGTTCCATCAGCCAAGAACGAATGGCAAACTTTTTGGCAATCAACGAAAGCCCTGGCGAATTGTTCACACGAGGGTCATTTAGCGTATCGCTAATACAAACACCTTCGCCTTGTTGCACGATGTCCTGAAATAGGGAATTTTTCTCTAATTCCCAAGTTTGCCCACGAACCGATAAAATACCGGGATTCAAAAACTCGTGTTCAATTATGGCTTGGCTATCTGTGGCTTGAGCGCGGTAAATTAGACAGCGACAAGCTTCTAGGTGTTGCCCTAATTCTTGTGCCGCCACCTGGAGAACTTCATGAGGGTCGAGCGATCGCCGAATAGCTGTGCTAATTGAGTTGACTAATCGTTCTTTTCGTGCTTGGGCAGCAATGGAACGGTAGGCTTTATGCAATTTGTACTGACTAGCTTGCAAGTAAGTTACTAAGCGTTGCACAAAGGGATCTGTATCGATGTCACAAGCATATTCGTTGATCTGTTCTGCTCCAGAGTGGCTTCGCGGCTCTCCTATGCTAAACCTCTGACGTGCCTCGTTTATTTTACTTGCCAGTTCTGGTCTGTAAAGCAAAATCCTGTCTAACAGCAATTCAGCTGCTTTGAGGCTAACTCCCCTTTCCGATGTCCAAATTCCTTCAAATCTTCGCGCTGTGTCTATATCCAGATTAGGGCTTAATTCTGGTAGTTGCTTATTTTTGGCAATAGAACCAAGACTTTCCCGGCAAACTAGACAAGTAGCATAATTGTCAGCAATCACTACCAAATGCCACTCTTGGCTTAAGCCATCCGTTGACTCAAAAGCGATCTTTTCGTAGTGTTCTGAACTATTGGCGAAATCCGTTTCTGGAGCAGCTAATACGTATATTTGGTTACTCCGCAAGGCAAGTCGCAGGTAGCGATGAGCTTCTTGGCGGTAGAATCGCTCTCGCTGGAAACTAGCAATTACAAGGGGTTGTGCTAAAGTCGCAGCCAAAACTTGATCTTCCATCGCATGGGAGAGCGCTGTTAGTGAAGCCTTAAAATATAGCTGGGGCCGCAAGTATGGTAGGGACTTTAGCAGATCACTCAGCACAGAAGTCGAAATGCTCATGAATTATTGTTAAACGCTCAACCTCGACAAGATCACAAGTCACAGCTGCATTGTACAAATTCCAAGGCACTCTCAAGTTAAATAGAGAGTTGCAATATGTAAAGAACGCTAAAATGCACTTTTCGCCAAAGCAGGCGCAACATTTTGTTACCAAATTGATTTGTTGATTGACAACTTACTACGCCCAATATATATTCTTGACTAACTTGGAAATATGCTTGCACAGCTAAAATCTTTCATTACTAAGTACCAGCTACATAATTTTTGTATTGTTTTAACCGTTAAATTCACTAATCTTTACTCAGCATTGATTGATAGTCCACGCCTTGGCGTAGCCCGTCGTAATATTTACACATCACTAAATAGAATTTTCTTACCCAAAAAACATTACTGCTACATACCACATAATTTACTCAGTCAATGATTGATTAAAATTAATCAATCAATTGAATATGGGAAATTTGTCTAATCTAACGCCAAAGATATTTAAAACAAAATCGTATACTAGTTTAGTCAATAAATGCTAGCTTTACCCAGTAGAACTGGGAACTTCGCATTTTTGCTGAGTATACTATATATCTTGTACCTTGAGAAAGTTCGACAACTAAGCACTTAGGGACTTCCAGTTAAAAAAATATGCTGTTTTAGGGGCGCAAGGCCTTGCGCCCCTAAAAATCTATAAATAATTTGGGATAATTTATTTTTTGCAAGTCCCTTATCTAAAAATTCTGAGTTTTCAGTCTTGAGTTTAGACTTATACAATACTTATATAGATTTGGACACTGCTACTTTGTCAACAGTACGTAAAAATTATTTTGGCTAGAATAAATAGCTCAAACAAGTTTTACAAAGAGTCTTTTTTCTGCAATTTGTGAGCGGTAAAGACCTCTACTCCAAATACCACAAACAATCTACGACCTGTACACGGAACTTTGGCTAATGACACCGGATACGCTAATGACCCCGGAAAAAATTTTCCTGGATGGAAAAACTTTTATTCCTGCTGAACAATTACCTATCCCGGAGTGGCCTTGTGTTGTGAGTGAAAGACCACAACCGACACTGACGGTTAAAGATGATGATTTATTTTTCGTGACAGATACTATTGGGAATATTTCTGGCTGTTCCCTCAGTGAGGGTAATCCCAGCATGGGGCTGTTTTGCTGTGATACGAGATTTCTCAATCGCTTAGAGTTGCAAATTGAAGGGCGATCGCCCGTACTTCTGAGTAGTACTGCCGAAAAAGGGTTTTCACTCGCGGTTTTGTGTACCAACCCCAGAGTTGACGAACGCCTAAGAGCCGAAACTATCGGGATTCGGCGAGAAATAGTACTCAATGGCGCTCTATTCGAAGAAATAGAAGTATCTAACTACAGCACAACAACTGTCAATTTTGAACTAAGTATCAGCTTCGATGCAGATTTTGTTGATTTATTTGAAGTCCGGGGTTATGACAGAGAAAAACGCGGTAGGCTTTTACGTCTACTAGAACCCACGACTGACGAAGGAATTGTCGATGGCGTTTCACCATTACCTAAAGACCCATCAACTTTTAGGGAAGAATCCTTAACACTTGCCTATCAAGGTCTGGATGGTTCGGTGATGGAATCTCGGATTTTATTCCAGCATCGTCAACCAGACTCTTTCAAAGGTTACACTGCGGTTTGGCAGCTAGAGTTGGCTTCTCACGAAACCCAAAAGCTGGGTTATCGGGTGAATATGTTGAAAAACAACC
This sequence comes from Nostoc sp., assembly GCF_036917775.1. Taxonomy (GTDB): domain Bacteria; phylum Cyanobacteriota; class Cyanobacteriia; order Cyanobacteriales; family Nostocaceae; genus Nostoc. The sequence continues at coordinate 51,690 of NZ_JBALEQ010000162.1, read as the reverse complement.
AATCTAGTTCAACCGTAAGCGCCGCCATCACTTTAGGACAGGCGAAAGCTGCTGAGTTGATGGAGGAGCAACACTGGGTACAGCAAATTACCCGCATTAGCTCAGATAAAAGCACTTTCAATCGAGTGATTGAGCGGGCCGAGCAAGATATGTATTTGTTGCGCCAGTCTTTTGGAAAGCATAAGACAGTTTCGGCTGGAGTACCGTGGTTTTCTACACTATTTGGGCGGGATTCGCTGATTACAGCTTCCCAAACCCTGATGTTAAACTCGCAAATCGCTAAAGAAACCCTAATATTACTGGCGACATACCAAGGCAAAATCGACGACGAATGGCGCGAAGAAGAACCGGGTAAGATTTTGCACGAGTTACGTTTGGGAGAAATGGCTCGTTGTCAAGAAATTCCTCACACGCCATACTACGGTACAGTTGATGCGACCCCCCTGTGGCTAATGCTTTATGCCGAACATTATGCTTGGACTCACGACGAAGAACTCCTAGAGTTACTTTGGCCAAATGCTTTAGCAGCAATGGACTGGATCGATCGCAATATCAAACAAACCAGTTACCTCAGCTACTTTCGTACATCTAAACGCGGTCTGGCTAACCAAGGTTGGAAAGACTCTGGCGACTGCATTGTCAACCATAAGGGAGAATTAGCTAACGGCCCAATTGCCCTTTGTGAGGTGCAAGCTTATGTCTATGCTGCAAAAATGCGCCTAGCAGAAATAGCGAGGATGAAAAAGCGCCTTGATTTGGCAGATCGTTGGCTAGAAGAGGCTAGAAATCTCAAGGTTCGTTTTAATCGAGATTTTTGGGTAGAAGACCAGGATTTCTGCGCCTTAGCTTTGGATGGGGATGGTAAACCGGTAGACAGTATTACCTCGAATCCTGGTCATTGTCTGCATTTGGGTCTTTTCACCCACGAAAAAGCCTACAGTGTAGCAGAACGGTTGCGGGCACCAGATATGTTTAATGGTTGGGGGATTCGTACCCTAAGTAGTTTATCACCCGCTTATAATCCAATGGGTTATCACATTGGTTCGGTTTGGCCCCATGATAACGCTCTGATTGCAATGGGATTGCGATCGCTGGGTCTTATCGATCAAGCCTTAGAACTTTTCCAAGGTTTATTCGATATGACGAGTCAGCAGCCTTATCAACGTCCTCCAGAACTCTTCTGCGGCTACGAACGGAATGGTGATAATGCCCCTGTGCAGTATCCAGTTGCTTGCACTCCCCAAGCTTGGGCTACTGGTAGTGTCTTTCAACTACTGCAAATGATGGTCAACTTAGTACCTGATGCTCAAAATAACTGCTTGCGAATAATTGACCCTGCTTTGCCAGAATCGATTAATCGTCTGTCATTTCATAATTTGCGAGTCGGCCCCACCATCCTCGATTTAGAATTCGAGCGTTCTGGGACTACGACTGCTTGTCGCGTTGCAAAAAAACGGGGCAATCTAAGGGTAGTTATCGAAGCATAGAGCGAGTAGGGAGTGGTGAATGATCTACTCCCTATTTTATGATTGGTGCATAGGGGTAGCCCGTCGTAGATATCGCTCGTTGAACTTCACATTTATCTTGGCTATTTTCGATAAACTGAGAAACCTGTCTAATTGCTGTTGAAATGCTGCCCAATAAGCTTTAGCATCACCCACGTATTGATAGTATTGGCACAGGCGTTAATTAGTTGCTCAAACACAAAAATAAAGCTCAATTAGTTCAAATAACTAAATATTTTTCAGTGGTATTTGGTGGTAAAATCAAAGTCTCCTCAATCATCTCTCTTATGTTGGGAGTTACATTACTAGCATTACTGAAGCAATATACTAGTAATCTGTTTGCCTCCCAGTATTGCTGAATTAACTGCAACTGTTCCTCACTGAATTGCCAATCATAACCTATCTGCCGATGAGCTGCGATCGCTTCCTTTAATTGGGTAGTCCAAGATTGCCCGTTAGACTTCCACCATGCTTTTAATATCTCTCTATTTTGTTGTGAACTAGGTAGTTCATTTTTTAGTCTTTGCAGAGATTCATATAAAGATGAATGCTCTTGTAGTAAATAATCAATATCAAGAGCTAATTGCAGAGCAGAAATCCGCTTACAAAAAATTTCTGGATTCAACGCTAGGCTAATAGCAATGGTATGAATTAAAGCTAAATCTAAAGCCAAATCTAAAGCTAACTTTCCAGTTAGATGGTTATCTAAAGATATAGCAAGAGTTTGGTTTCCCGATAAAGAATAATGAGGAGGTAAGACGAGAGTAAAGTAAAAAGCACGTACAGCAGATGGATGATAATTGGAGGTAACGGTTGAAGACTTTTGCATCACCCAAGTGAGAAAACGCTTTAATGTTTCATCTACAATAGCTAAGTTTTCAATTTGTTGCTTCATTAGCTCAAATAAGTTATCAAAGGATCTGAGCATTTCTGATGTCAGCAAAATCACTTCACGCCAGCGCTTATCCATCAAATGATTGACAACTTGTTCTAATTTATTTGGATCGCCATTAGTAACAAAGTTCTTCGCAGTGAAGTATTCGTGAAATGTTAAATGAGAAAAAGAATAAATACCTTTAGCTTGTTCAACTAACAATCCATGCTGTAACTCAATTGCTTTCAGTACGGCTTTACTATTAACTTCTAAATCTTCTATATCGGTCGATGTATTGGGTAACAAATAGAGATAGTCAGCTATCAATTGACAAATTTTGCTTTCTTCAAAAAAATACTCGCCTTTTTCAAAAAAAATCGCCGCTACATAACTAAGCAATTTAATTTTTTGAGAGAGAGATAAATTCTGGTAAACTTCATCTCTTTTTATGCCTTTTGCTTCATCCCAACGTACTAATAATAACTCTAATCCTTGCTGATAAATTTCTGAACGTTTAGTGGCAAAATCACCTAAATATTGAAAAACTAAACAGGTGAGGTTTAGTAACAGAGGTGTGGATGCTAGGTTTTGAACTAGTCGATTTTCGGGAAGTGTTATTGTCTCAATAAATTTAGATGCTAATGTTTTTCTTCCTCGGAGATTATTTTTAGCAAAGGCGGTAAACCATTTATTAGCAAAAGTTGAAATCTGCGATTTTGTAAACTCAGCAATTTCTACTTCAGCGAATCCTTTGAATTTCTGATGTTTATATGCAATTCGACAAGCAATAATTACTATGTTTTTATAAAAAGTATCCAAAAAAATCCTAATGATTTTGTTAATGCTATTACTATTTTTATCTGCGACTTCATCCAAACCATCTAGCAAAATTAAAGCTTTACCTTCATGAAGCAACTGTTCTAATTCTTGGGGAGTTATTTGACAAATACTAAATTCTTGAATTAAATAGTCTAATAAAGGATTTTTATCATATTCATGAATTTTTTCGGCAAAATCTTTAAGACTAATGAAAATCGGAAACCTTTGACTCTGAAATTTACCTTGATTACAAAGAATAGCAATTGATTGTAAAAAAGTAGTTTTTCCTGCTCCTGGCTTTCCAAGGATGACTAGTTTTGAAGACTTTTCTATAGCTTGTAAACCTGTAATTCTCTTAGTAGTAACTTCTTCTGAATTAAATTTGTCTAAAGCTTTATTATCAAATGTTTGTAAATCTGCAATATCTAGCCATCTTTGACTGCTAATTTCTTCTATTACATTTACCTCAACAAATAATTCATCTAATTCAACATTACGAGCAACATCTAGCAACCGGATAGTACCACATTGGTTTTGAATTTTTTCCGAGTGAGCAGCGCGTACTTTATTCACTAAAGGGTCAATAACAGTAGAATTTTTACTTTTTAGTATCTGCTGAAATGCTAAGTCTTCATCAGGTTTAGATTCTAGTCTTTGAACAATATCTTCGGGATTTAGCTCTAGAATCAAGCAGATTTCATGGAATATTTGGCGTGCAACAGGTTTGCCAGTAAAAAATTTCCAAATTGGTTGGCGACTGTCTAGACCAACTTGACTCGCAAGATATTCTTGTGTCCAACCTTTATGATTAAAAGCCTGTTTAGCTTTTCTAATACCTTCATCTGAAGCTTGCAGGGATCTTTTTGCCATACCAATATTAGAAAATAATTAAATTGATTAATTGATTGATTGATTGATATATATAATATGTATTTTTTAAATTAGCGGCAAGTAATTGAATCTTGAAAAAATTCAGCATAGCTCAAAGAGCCTTCTTACCTATTGCGAACAAAACTCAACAGATACATAATCTCCCTTTAATGGAAGTCTAACTAGAAAACTTGTTCCTTTACCTAGCTTACTATCTACGTGTATTGTACCCTTGTGCAGATCCACGCATCGTTTAACAATTGCTAGTCCTAATCCTGTACCTGGAATCGTGCCAACATTGGTAGCACGTTGAAAAGGTTCAAATAGTTTAGCTTGAGATTCTGGTGGAATACCTATCCCTTGGTCTGTGATTTGAAAACACACACTATCGTCTTTGCAAGTTAGCCATAACGAGATAATACTACCTCTTGGAGAGTACTTAACTGCATTGGTCAGTAAGTTATTTAGTAAATGCCATAGTAGCTGTTCATCTAGATAGGCAATACAACTTTTAGTATCTGTCAAAAAGCTCACTTGATACTGTTCTTTCAGTGTCAACTGCAAAGATTGAGTTATTTCTTCACAGAAAGTTACTACATCTATTGGTGTGGGGTTGAATGGAAAATTGTCAGCTTCGGATCTGCCTAGTGTAAGTATATTCTCTAAAAGATTTGTCAAGCTATCCGTAGCAGATTCAATACCACTGATATGATTTTGTTTTCTTTGCTCTGACATCTGACTGCCATAAGCCTTCAACATTTCAGTACTCAGCCGAATTATAGTCAAGCGGTTACGAAACTCATGTGCAGCCATGTAAAAGTGCTGAGATTTCGTCTGGCTTTTGGACTCAGCAATTTGCTGATTAGTTTTTGCAGCAATCAGTGCTTCCTTAACTTCAACCTCTGTTTTGTGGCGACAAATAGCAATCTCAATTGTGGTAGCTAGTGTTCTTTCATCAAATGGTTTTAAAATATAACCAAAAGGTTGTGAAGCCTTAGCTCGCTCTAGTGTCGCTCGGTCAGCATTAGCTGTTAGGTAAACTACAGGCAAATTAAAGCGAGACTGGATTTCAAAAGAAGCTTCGATGCCATCCATTTTGCCCTCTAGCCTGATATCCATCAGCACTAAGTCAGGTTGCAAAGTTTCTGCTGTAAAAATAGCTTCTTCTCCTGATGCAACTAAGGCAAGAACATCATAGCCTAAGTATTCTAGAGTTTCTCTCAGGTCATCAGCAACTAACTGTTCATCTTCAACTATCAAAATTTTGATAGGATTCATAATTAAATTACTTTTCTAGTTAATTAGATTTATTTGGATTTATATCCTGTAAGTTTTGGCTTAAACTGTAAATTTTTTTGATATTTGTTAAAATTTCTTCTGGCTCCATCAATTCATAATTATCTATAAGATTCTTCGATATAGACATAATGTCATCAAGAGGGTTAAACAACTCATTGCTAGCTGATTGAGGAATAGAATTGTAATATTTGTTTATTTTGTTTTGAGTTTGTCTATTAATTATTTCTTGTTTTTCAAATCTAGTGATTATTGCCCCTAGCAAATCTGCTCTTGTAAACGGCTTAATCAAATAATCATCTGCGCCTAATTCTATGCCTTGACGGATATCACTCTGAGAAGCTTTAGCCGTCAGAAATATAAAAGGAATAGCTTCAGTTTCTGGATTTTCGCGTGACCAGGTAACAACTTCATATCCATCTAAATTAGGCATTGTAATATCGCAGATAATCAAATCAGGAATTTCTGTCTTTAACAAATTAATGCCGACTTGTCCGTTCTCTGCATCTATAACGTAGAAACCTTCTGCGGTCAGCATTTCTACAATAATGCTACGGATATCTTCCTGGTCTTCAATTACTAAGATTTTTTTCATCGCTTGATAATATACTAGCTACTTAAGTATAGTGTATTAGCTGTTTAAAAGAAGTGTATTAACTGTTCGGGTATTTGAACCTTGTACAAAAAATATTTGTTCGTGGATAATTTAACTTTGTTGGCGAATTCCTGCAACCCTGATTATCCGGTAAATCAAGTAAAACTTAGTAAAACGAAGTAAACAAAAGCATTTGTATCAATAAATTTGCCAAAATCAGATTTTACATAAATTTTGGCAAATAACTGCCAAAATTCCCATATATAAGCGTTTAGCTAACGACATAGATTAGATTGGACTGTCAGAACCTTTATACTGCGGGCAATACGTTAAAAATCTTGTGGGAAACCTTGAAGGAATTTTTAGGACTTATTGTTTTTATCAAACCTCAGAGAACAGCAAGTTTATAGTGAAAGCGTTATCAACCCACCTTCGTAAATTGGCAAAGCTATTGTTTTAAAGAACCATTTTTTGCAGTTAAATTGTTAAGTTATATTTCGCCAAAAAAGTCTCTAATTATAATTTTATGAATCATCGCTCCCCCCTAACTATCTTAGTGATTGATGATTGCCCTGAGGATCGGGAGATATATCGTTACTATTTGCAGCAGGATAAATTGTATACATATAATATTGTGGAGTTTCAAACAGCAAAACAGGCTATGACATGGTGTCAGCAAGAGATACCAGATGTGATTTTACTAGATTATTTATTGCCCGATGACGATGGATTAGGGTTTCTTAAAAAACTGAGGAAAAAGCTGAAGAATAGCCAATCTGCTGTGATTATGCTCACAGGACAAGGGGACGAAAGCATTGCTGTCCATGCCATGAAAAATGGCGCTCAGGATTATTTGGTGAAAAATTATCTCACCTCGGAAATCTTACAAGGTGCAATTCATTATGCAGTAGAACTGATACTGTTGACCCGACAGTTAGAACAAAGTCGGCAACAGCAACAACTGATGGCAGCGATCGCTTTACGGATTCGTCAATCGCTCCAGGTAGAAGAAATTTTGGGTGTTGCAGTCGCAGAAGTACGGCAATTTCTTCAGACAGATCGGGTAGTTATCTATCAATTTCAGCCTGATATGAGTGGAATTGTGGTGGCGGAGTCCATACTTCCAGGTTGGGTAGTAGCTATGGGAGCGCCAATTCGAGACAACTGCTTTCAAAACGGTGCAGGAGCTGACTATCACCAGGGAAAAAAGCGAGCGATCGACGATATTTATCAGGCAAGTTTAACGGAGTGTTATTTAGAAGTACTAGAGCAATTTCAAGTCAAAGCCAGTCTGGTAGTACCCATAATGGTGACAAATAAATTATGGGGATTATTAATTGCCCACCAATGTACTGCACCTCGTAATTGGCAGTCATCTGAACTGGACTTGTTGGATCAGTTAGCCGTGCAAATAGCGATCGCCGTTCAACAAGCAAGTGCATATCAACAAGCACAGGCAGAATTACAAGAACGCAAACGCACCGAAGCAATCTTAAGAGAAAGCGAACAACGGTTTCGTCAGATGGCTGATACGGCTCCGGTACTGATTTGGATGTCAGGACTGGATAAAGCTTGTTACTACTTTAATAAAATCTGGTTGGATTTTACTGGTAAAACTCTAGAACAAGAGGTAGAGAATGGTTGGGAGCAAGGCATACATCCCGATGATTTACAAGATTGTTTAGATACTTATATCAATGCCTTTGATGCTCGCCAAAAGTTTCGAATAGAATATCGCCTGAAACGCTTTGATGGAGAATATCGTTGGATTTTGGATACAGGCACTCCCCATTTCACCAGTGAAGGAGAATTTCTTGGTTATATCGGCTCATGCGTAGATATTAACGATGTTCACGAGGAGTTGCGCTTACGCAAGCAAGCAGAAGTAGCCCTACGGGAGAACGAGGAGCGCTTAAATATGGCTCTAGAAGCTGCATCTATGGGTAACTGGGACTGGAATATTCAAACAGGTGAAATTCACTGGTCGCCTAGCTTAGAAAGACAATTTGGCATGGTTCTAGGAAGCTTCGATGGTAAGTATGAAACAGTTGTGGCAATGATGCACCCAGACGATCGCCAGTCAGTTTTACAAGCAATTAGTCGTGCTGTCTATGAAGGAGAAGATTACAACATCGAATTTCGGTTCATCAAACTGGATGGCACGACACGTTGGGCACTCGGTAAAGGACGTGTTTTTTATGACAAAAACGGTAATCCTGTGCGGATGAGTGGCATAGATAAAGACATCACTAACCGTAAAGAGGCAGAAATTGCCTTGAAAGAGAGTGAAGCTCGCTTTCAAGCGTTTATGAATAACAGTCCAGCAGCTTCTTGGATTAACAATGAGCGTGGTCAGATGCTGTATATGAGCCAGACTTATCTCCGCACCTTTCAACTTCCATTTGATCGGGTAGAGGATTTAATTGGTAAGACAATCTTTGATATCTATCCGGCGGAAATTGCCCAGCAGTTTTTAGATAATATCCGCCAGGTTGCCCAGACTCAACAAACACTGGAAACCATTGAACAGGCTCCCAGACCAGATGGTACAATGGGTAGCTTTTTAGTCTATAAATTCCCTTTACCGAGAACAAGCAAACAGGAATTAGGGATTGGTGGCGTTGCAATTGATATCACCGATAAAATTTGTGCAGAACAGGCATTGCAACAACTCAATCATGAACTAGAAGCCAGAGTTATAGAACGCACGGCGGCTTTACAAGAAAGTGAAGAACGCTGGCACTTGGCACTACAAGGCAGCAATGATGGGATTTGGGACTGGAACATTAAAACTGATGAAGTTTTCTTCTCGGCTCGTTGGGAAGAAATGCTGGGCTTCGCCGAAAATGAACTTAATCAAAATTTAGAAGTATGGTCAAGCCGAATTCATCCCGATGATTGCGATCGCATCATGAAAGCGATCGCTGACCATTTAGCCCACAAGACACCCTTTTTCCAAGAAGAATACCAGGTAAAATGCAAAGATGGCTCTTATACATGGGTATTAGACCGGGGTCAGGCATTGTGGGATGAATTTGGTAATGCCATTCGGATCGCTGGCTCGGCTACAGATATTAATAGACGCAAACAGGCAGAAGCAGAGTTATTAGCCGTTACTAGATTGAAAGAGGCGATTCTGGCTAGCATCGATTATGCAATCATTTCTACTAATTCCGAGGGAATAATTCAAACTTTTAATATTGCTGCCGAGAAGATGTTGGGTTATACCGCCGATGAGGTACTTGGTCAGTTAACACCAGATAGCTTTCATGATCCAGAGGAACTCAAGCAACGAAAAGAGGCACTCTCGCAGGAAATAGGCAGGAAAATTAACCCTTACGATTTATCGATGGTCAAAACCCAGCAAGATAGTTGCGAGGTAGAATGGACTTTCATTCGTAAAGACGGTTCGCGCTTTCCTGTGGCTCTGTCGGTTAAACCCCTGTGTAATCTCGAAGGAGATATTATCGGCGGTGTGGGAATTGCTAAAGATATCACCCAACAAAAACAAATGGAAGCTCAACTTCGCAAAAATGCGGCTAGCCTTGCTGCGGCACAACGGATTGCGAATCTGGGTAGTTGGGAACTTGATTTGCAAACGCAAAATTTAACCTGGTCTGAAGAGATATTTCGTATATTTGGCCGCAATCCTGAGTCTCATATACTAAGTTACAACGAAATTTACAATTGCATTCATCCAGATGATCGCGATCGCCGCGATGCTGTCATACAGCAAGCAATTGACAAGGGACAAGCTTATGAAATAGAGTATCGCTTTTATCGTCCAGATGGAAGTTTGGGTTATTTACTATCACGTGGCGAAGTTATATTAGATACTGATGGTAAACCATGCCTGTTAATTGGCACTATCCTCGACATTACCAACCGCAAACAAACTGAAGAACAATTACGGAACCTTTCAGATCGATTGACCCTGGCGCTCAAGTCAGCCAATATTGGTATCTGGGACTGGGATATGAGCCAAACACTGGACTGGGATGACCGAATGTATGAATTGTATGATTCACAAAGGTCTGATACGGTTACAGTTTATCAAGACTGGGTAGATAAGCTCCATCCAGATGACCGGACTGTAGCAGAAACCACTTTTCAAGATGCTATATGGAGAGCAAAAGAATTTAATACAGAATTTCGGATTATTCTTTCCGATGGTAGTACCCGTTTTATCAAGGCCTTTGCTCTGGTTCAACGCAATGAGTGTGGTAAACCACACCGCATGGTTGGTATTAACTATGATATTACCGATCGCAAACAAGCAGAAGCATCTCTGCGAGAGAGCGAACACCGTTATGCTACTTTGACAGAAACTGCCCCGGTTGCAATTTTCCGGCTTGATGCTGCTAGTAATTGTATCTACGTCAACGAGCGTTGGAGTCTGATGACGGGTAGACCAACACAAGCAGCACTGGGGAATGGGTGGTTACAACATATACATCATGAAGACCGAGAACAACTACTGGTTGACTGGTCTAACTCCTCTGAAAAGAAATGTTACCTAGATGAAACTTCTCAGCTAGAAGTCCGATATTTGCGTCCAGATGGTAACATCACCTGGTTCTACATCCAGATAGTACCCGAAACCAACCCCAGTGGTACAATTATTGGCTATATTGGCACTTTGACAGATATTACCACTCGCAAACAAATTGAGTCAGAAGTTATTCACAACCGTGATTTGCGAGAAGCAATCTTTAACGAATCTGCCGATGCTCTTTTCTTAGTAGATAACGAAACCCATTTAATTTTTGATTGCAATCGCCGTGCCCTTCAGTTATTTGAGGTTTCAAACAAAGAAGAATTACTTAATATTCAGGGGAATACACTGCAACGTTACCATTTTACTCCCCAAGAATTGGATGAAATTATCCAGGAAGTGAATCAAAAATCTTCTTGGAGTCGGGAAATTGAATATGTCACCCGCAAAGGTAATTTATTTTGGGGGAATTTAGCAACTAAACAAATTACTGTTGCAGGCCAGGCAATTAATTTGGTGCGATTATCTGATATTAGCGATCGCAAACAAGCAGTAGAACAAATTCAGCGATCGCTAGATGAAAAAGAGACCTTACTCAAAGAAATTCACCATCGGGTTAAAAACAACCTGCAAATTATTTCCAGTTTGCTGAGGATGCAAGCTAGGCGCTCTCTTGATGAAACAACTTTATTGCTATTTAAAGAATCTCAAAATCGTGTCCAGTCGATGGCTTTGATTCACGAACAATTGTATCAGTCAGTAGATATTTATGAAATCAACTTTGACAACTACATCAAAACTCTGATAGATAGCTTATTTCGCTCTTATGGGGTCAGTCAAAAAAATATTGTTCTCAATATAGAAACGAATGACATCAAATTAACCCTGGATACAGCTATTCCCTGTGGATTGATAATTAACGAATTGGTTTCTAATTGTCTGAAATACGCATTTCCTGAACAGAAAGGTAATATTACAATTTCTCTGGAAAAATCCCTAGAAGAACGCTTAGTTTTAGTAGTTAAAGATACTGGTATTGGCATTCCCAAAACATTCGATTGGGACAATAGCAACTCTTTAGGCTTAAGAATTGTCAAGAACCTAGTTAGACAGTTAAAAGGGAATATTTTTTTAGAGTGCGATCGCGGTACTACCTTCTATATCCACTTCCCTCAATAATTATAAATCTGTAAACAAGAGACGCGATAAATCGCGTCTTTGTGATTAGCGGCGTGTCATCAAAAAACCTTATCCGAACCGTATTGACTATCGTGGTTTTCGATATATCTATGTTGTTCTCTCAATATAGATAGCTTAGGGCTACTACGAATGGCACTAAGATAAGCGCAAACCAGTGATTTAACTGGCTTTTGAGTGTGGGGAGTGTGGGAGGTGTGGGGAGTGTGGGGAGCCAGATTTCTTCCTCATCCTCCCACACCTCCCCATCCTCCCACATTTGCCTCAGACAAAGGTTTCAGGTTTTCTTAGTGCCATTCGGGCTACTACAAAGCCCCGCCCTAAAGGGCTGGGGTTAGCTTACTACATATTTAAGCTGTTGTGTCTTTAATTTGCACTATATTTTTTCAATATAGGTTGTAGGGTGGGCAACATGAGCGCCCTCATAGTGCAGAATGAGAATTGCTGGTTTATGCAACCGCAGCTAGTGATTTTAACATCAAATCTTTCTTCTGCTTTTCCCAGGCTAGGGTACTGTAGACAATTTGATCTAAGTCATTATATTTTGGTTGCCAGCCCAGTAAGTTACGGATTTTATCAGCACTAGCTATCACACAAGCAGGATCGCCAGGGCGACATTCTGTTTCAATGACCGGAAAATCTACCCCAGAAATAGCCTTAACCCGTTCGATAACTTGACGGACACTGTAACCTTGCCCATAACCACAATTGAGAATTTGGCTTTCGTTACCTTGCTCCAGATAAGCCAAAGCATCCAGATGTGCTGTTGCTAGGTCTTCAACATGAATATAGTCTCTAATTGCCGTTCCATCGGGTGTTGGAAAATCCGTACCAAAAATTTGTACTCCTAGCCTGTGTTTGAGTGCAGCATCACAGGTAGCTCCAATTAAATGAGATACTTTTTTTGACATTTGCCCCAATCGCCCACCAGGTTCGGCTCCGGCAACATTAAAGTATCGTAAAATTACGTAACGGAAATCAGAAGCGTCTGCATAGTCACGAATCAGCCATTCACAAGAAAGTTTTGATCGCCCATAGGGGTTAATCGGTTCAGTTGGTGTAGATTCACTGACAGGACTGGTTTCTGGTTGTCCATAGACAGCTGCTGTACTGGAAAAGATAATTTGCTTCACACCCATGTTGTTGCAACAACGGAGTAAATTCAGCGTGTTGCGAGTATTGTTAGCGTAATAGTCTAAAGGATGAGAAACAGATTCAGATACATTCAGACTGGCAGCAAAGTGTAATACTGCCGCAAATTGATGTTGAGAAAATACCTGCCAAAGACATTCTGAATCTTTTAAATCACCAACAATTAACTCACCATGCAATACTGCTTGGGGTGAACCTGTAGAACAATTGTCATACACCACAACATCGTAACCAGCCTCGCCCAATTGACGAACTACATGGGAGCCAATGTATCCTGCTCCACCAGTGACTAAGACTTTTTTATTCATCTGCCTTTACCTAGTAATACTACTCGAATGGTTTTAAAAGCGATCGCTAAATCCAAAGCTAGGGAATAGTTTTTGATGTAATAGAGGTCGTAAGCTAATTTCTCGTAAGCATCCTCTACTGATGCACCGTAGGGGTACATAACCTGTGCCCAGCCTGTGATTCCAGGTTTGACGACATAACGTAAGTCATAGTAAGGAATTTCTTGTCGCAGCTTGATATCAAATTCTGGTCGTTCTGGACGAGGGCCAATGAGGCTCATTTCTCCCCAGAGAACGTTTAAAATCTGCGGTAGTTCATCGATTCTAGTCATGCGTAACCAGCGACCTACTCTGGTAATCCGAGGATCTCCTTCATGCGCCCACTGCGCTCCCCGTTTTTCGGCATCCTGATACATGGAACGGAATTTGTAAACTTTAAAGGGCTTTCCTTCCAAACCAGTCCGCATCTGTGTGTACAACACTGGCCCTGGACTATCCAACTTAATTGCTAGTACTGTTAGCAACATCAGTGGAGATAAAAACAGAAATAATGACCATGCCAGAATAATGTCTACTAACCGCTTCAGCTTTTGACTAATGTTGTCAGGCGCTAAATTAAAACCAGCACCAAAAGCTAGCCAGTTATCCTGAAGCAGGAATGAAGGAAGTTTGTACCACAATATTTCACAAATATCGGGAATCCCGTAGATAGAGACACCAGATAAACGTAACTCCATCAACTGCTGTATCTGTGCATCAGATAATTCCATCGGGGTTGTTACTACTACCCCTGACCAAGGTTGTTTACTCCATTGGGATAGGTCATTGAGGCTCCCGACAGCAACTCGATTACTTTTTTCTAACTCATTATTAATGTTCTGCTCTGCTGTTGCTAGAACAACTAAGCGCCCTAATGAACTGCGTTCTAGAAAAGTTTTACCAAATAGAATGGCTTTTTTCCCTGCACCCAAAATCAGCCAACGGCTGTGTTGAGCTTGCGATCGCGCCCAATTTGCTGCATATATTCTTGATGCCATAGCCCAGATAGTAAATATACCTAAGCAGGGGAGCAAAATTCCTCGTTTCAAGACTGGTTCTCTTCCCAAAACACCAGTAAAGTAAATGAGAGACGCAATAATGATACCAACAACAATATTACTAATCAGAATGCGGGATGGAGGGCGTAACCCTGCTATTTGAGTATCTGGATGGTAAGTATCTGCTAAATATAGCCCTGCCAGAACTAGAAGAAAACATAAATAAATTAAAGGATCAAAAATATTAAGATTTTGACCCAATCGCAACCATAAAGAGAGAGACAAACTCAACAATAAACCCACAATATCCCCTAACAACAGAAATAGAGAGAGGATGTTGTGTGTGTAATGTAACTTCTTGTTTTTTTTGCCAACAGCAAGAGTAGTAGTCATTTGCGTACATTACTAAAAACTAGAAAGATTAAAGCATGGACAAAACAAAATTGGATGCAACCAATAATTAACCTGAAACTTTTAGTGTCAGATTTCAATAGCTCAAAATAATTTCAAACTCATCAGTAAACTACAAGACTAGCGAGCGAGAACGAAACCCTGATTCCAACACCTGAGAAAACAAAATTTTGTCAGCTTAATCAAAAAACCGTCTTGTTTTTGTTTCTTTGTTTGTTTTGTTTGTTTTGTTTGTTTTGTTTGTTTGTTTTCTTTCTTTGTTTGTTTTGTTTGTTTTTATTTGTTTGATAAGTATTTATGAATCATTCATTTTTAACCCTGGTTTTAACTATTAACTATGTGGAAATTACGTAAATATTAAAATCTATACACTTTATTTTTATACAAGCTATTAAATAATGAACCAAAATAATTCGATTTTTAGGCTTAAATGATTTGTGTTCTATATAAGTAGGAGGGTATAAATAATTGTTTTGGGAATAGGGCAAAAAGCAATAGGTGTAAGGGTTTTAGTCTAGTTTATTTTCCTTTACATAGTTTGATTTGATTCTGCCAACTTACTTATAAAATGAATAATAAACTTTGAGCAAAATTAAATCATCAAATATTTTTTGACAAGTACAAAATTCAGTAATACTTAAAGCAAATAATACGTCAAGAAAAAATAAGTATAAAAACCCGTAAAAATACGTAAGTCTTTTTTGGGAAAGCTTGGTAGTCTTTGACTAAAGCTTTATGGATTATCCAGACCTAGTTGTAATCAACGAGGAGCAATTTTAGAGAATATTTACGCGATATCCTTATAACCCCACTTCCATTCCTCTCCCTCACAGGGCTACAGTGTACACATAAGTCTTCTCTTCTAAAGTTTCACCACAGGTTTTTCATCCCCCCACCCCCGATAAATTGGGAGGCAAAAAGCTCTCAAAGTCCCCCAATTTATCGGAGGATTTAGGGGGAGCAATACACATTTTGCACCCAGCAAAAAGATGTGTGTACACGTTAGCCCACAGGGAGAGAGGCTTTGATTATTACTCCCTTTCCCTATAAGGGAAGGGGTTGGGGATTTAAGTCTAAGAGAAAGTTGCACACGGCGTAATATTTGGACAAATTGATCTATGTCCTCTTCTACTTCCTCACTCCAATATCAGTAAATAATGAGCCAACTAAATCTTAGGAGTGTCAACATCTGGAGTATTAACTAAACTATGCCTTCCCATCAAGACAATCAGGACCTGATTAATTTTCACCAGTATTGGCTGACTGTAAAAAGACGTTGGTTCGTGATAGCAATTATCATGGGGTCTGTCTTTGGAGCCACAACGTTCCTTACTTTTAGTCAAAAACCAATTTATGAAGCCGAGGGTAAACTCCTTTTTAATAAGGAAAGTGGCGTTTCTTCCCTTACAGGTGGAAGTGAACAACTGGGACAACTCAGTGGGGTGACAAATCTCTCTAACCCTTTGGAAACTGAAGCAGAAATCATTCGCTCCAACCCCCTGACTCAAAAAACTATTACTGAGTTGCAGCTGAAGGATAAACTGGGACAACCTTTAGAAATAAATGATTTTCTGGGTAACTTGAAAGTCAAAAGTATCCGAGGGACGGATATTTTACAACTTTATTACCGTAGTACTAATCCTCAAGAAGCCACAGCTATCATCAATAGATTGATGAGTACTTATCTAGCAAACAATGTTCAGGTTAACCGTTCTGAAGCTAGAGCAGCACGGGAATTTTTAAACAAGCAATTACCCCTAGTTGAGGCAAAGGTTGCAGAAGGGGAAGCAGCACTGCGTCAGTTTAAAGAAAAATACAACGTTGTTTCTTTAGAAGTAGAAGCTCAAGAAGGCGTTAGAAGTATTAATGAATTATCCAATCAAATAACCCAACTTCGGGCACGGTTGGTAGATGCTAGGAGCCGTTCTGGTGCTTTGCAAAATCAACTGGCATTGAACACAAAGCAAGCTATGGCACTTAGCAGCTTAAGTCAATCGAGAGCAGTACAAGAAGTTTTATCACAATATCAGAAGGTTCAAGACGAGTTAGCTGTGGAGAGGTCACGATTTACCGATGGACACCCAGTTATTACTAGTTTGTTGAGTAAAGAACAAGCTCTTAAAAAGCAGTTAGAAGGAAGAGTGACCCAAACTCTGGGTAGTTCACAGCCTATCCCAGACCAAGATTTACAAATAGGAGAACTCAAGCAAGCCCTAACCGCTAATTTGGTGCAAGTGGAAGTAGAACGGTTGGGATTGGAGAATCAAGTTGGTGTGTTGATGAAGGCATTTGTACTTTATCAAGCACGTATGACAACCTTACCCAAACTGGAACAACTGCAACTACAACGGCAACGACAGCTACAGGTTGCTCAAACAACCTACGAACAAATGCTCAAACGATTGCAAGAAGTTCAAGTGCTGGAAAATCAGAATGTAGGTAATGCCAGGATTGTTTCTGAAGCTTTACTTCCGAAAAAAAAGGTTTCTCCTCGTATAGCCTTAAATTTAGCATTAGGGGGATTTTTAGGATTTTTCTTAGCGATCGCAGCAGCTTTATTGTTAGAAGCTGGAGACAAGTGTGTGAAGACAACAGAAGAAGTTCAACAGTTGTTGGACTATCCTTTGTTAGGTACAATTCCGGTTTTTGATCAAAAGGCTAGGTTGGCTCGTGGTGAGAGTTTAACCGAATTACCGGTACTGAATAACCCTTATTCATCAGTCAATGCCGCTTTTGAAATGCTCCAGATTAACCTGGGTTTCACTTTTTCTGATAAAAAACTGAAGGTAATTGTGGTTAGCAGTTCTGTGATGAATGAGGGGAAATCTTTTATCGCAGCTAACTTGGCGATCGCAACTGCCCAAATGGGAAAGCGAGTGCTATTGATTGATGCAGATATGCGTCGCCCCCGTCAACACGAAATGTGGCAACAATCTAATTTGATGGGGTTAAGTAATGTTTTAGTGGGGCAAGCTACCTTAGCAGAAGCTACCAAGGAAGTGGTGATCAATGTAGAATTGCTTAGTTCTGGCATGATACCGCCTAACCCAGCTGCACTATTAGACTCACAACGGATGAATGGGTTATTGCAACAAGCTGCCCAAGATTATGATTGCGTAATTATTGACACTCCACCTTTAAGTGTTTTAGCTGATGCGTCGATAATAGGTAAAATGGCAGATGGAATGTTGTTAGTTGCACGTCCTGGTATAGTTAATTCTGCTGCGGCTAAGACTACAAAAGGATTGTTAGAACATTCTCGTGTGCCAGTGTTAGGACTGGTGGTGAATTGTGTGGCTACGGATAATAACTACGGTTATTATTACTTCGATAAAATTACTGGAGAGAGTAAGTCTGGCAAGAAAGATCGGATTAAGTCTAACTTAAGTAAGATTACTGGGTTAAGACTGCTGTAACTGGTTAATAATTTGGTTGAATCAGTATTTTCTCTGAAGTAATTCAAGATTTAGGTTGGTACAGTTACAGATGAAATATGAAGTTAATGTGATTGATTAAGGAATTGAATCATCAGTTTGAAAATTCATAGAGAATTCTTGTTTAATCTTTGAAATATACGATTTGATTATGAATCATAGAGTACTAATCATTGGTAATACCTCAGAAAACTATCAAGTAGGTTCTATACTCGCCAGAGCATCTAAAGAATTAGACCTTTTATTTTCTACAAGTGATACAAATTGGAATTATTACGCTCCGTCTATGAAATCTTTATGGGGTAAAATATTTTTCAAAATATCAGGAAAGCGTCCTTTAGAATGGTGGTCATTTAATAGAGAAATAGTGAGCCATATAAAAGAGTTCAATCCACAAGTCGTTTTAGTAACAGGAATTTTCCCCTTAACAAATGAAGTATTCGATATCTGTTCTCAAAAAAGTGCATATATTGTTAATTATTTAACTGATTACCCGTGGAATCCACACCACCGTAGCGCAGTTTTTTTATCAAACCTTAAAAGGTATGATTTAGTTATAAGTACAAAAACAAGAATCTTGTCAGAGCTAATTAAATATGAAATTAAAAAAGTTCATTTTTTGCCATTTGCTTATGATCATTTTCTTAGTCACCAGCCAGTAAACATTTCTGAATTTGAGCGGAATTTTTTTAGCGCAGATATCTCTTTTATAGGTGTGGCTGATAGTGAACGTATTCCTTTTTTGGATGCTCTATCTTCATTGAATGGATTAAAATTAAAAATTTATGGTGCAGCTTGGGATAGACTAAATCTAAAAAAATGGCAAAAGCTACCAGCAGTTTTTGAGCATGAATTCCGTCTAGCTACTTATTTTTCTAAGTTATCACTAGGTATTGTCAGAAAACGCAATAAAGATGAATCTACTATGAGAACATTTGAAATAGCTGCCTGTGGCGGATGTGGAATTTATGAAGATACTCAAGAACACAGAGAAATCTTAGCTGGGTATCCTGAGTACGGTTTTTTTAGCTCACCAGAAGATTTAGCTAATAAGTGTAAATGGTTATTAGAAAATCTTGTTGAAAGAGAAGAAATGCGAAAGCTTGGTATGCAAATTATTACCAAAGATACAAATACATATACAAACCGATTAAAAACTATTTTAGATTTGTGTTATGAGTAGTCAGGAAAATTACTATAATATCTCTTGGTTAAAGCAAGACAAATTACATAAGACAAGCATACTTAAGCGTTCGTTTTACTTTTTTAGTCGCCCTTTACTGTCTCTATATGCTAGCCAATTTTTATCTCCACAAGCTCTCAAAATTCTTCAACCATCCCTCGTCCTTCCCGGACGTGGAATGCCTTTAGAAACTCGTCGTATTTGGGGGTCAGCGTTGTGCGAAATTAAAGAAGCTACTATCCTTGTTCAAGGAACTGGAACTGGCTGGGATGTCATTTCTTGGGCAAGATTAAAGCCTAAAAAAATTATTGCAACTGATTTATTTGAATTCAAAGATTCTTGGAGTGAAATTACATCTTATTGTAAACACTCATTAAATGTTGAAGTTGAATTTTATCAATCTCCTTTAGAAAATCATTCATTTATCAAAGATGAATCAATTGATTTATGTGCGTCAGATGCAGTTTTTGAACACTGTCAAGATTTAAAATCAGTTGTTAAAGAATCATTTCGCATTTTAAAACCAGGAGGAAGCTTATATGCTAGCTATGGGCCTTTGTGGTTTTGTGCTGGGGGCGATCATTTTTCAGGAAGGGGTGGTTTACAAAATTCGTTTAACCATTTGTTGCTAGATTCTGAAGAATATATGAAATATTTCCTCTCATTTCTGCAAAATAATGAGGACTTTCAAAGTGGAGGACGTTATATTGAACTTGATTTATTTTCACGTTTAAGTACTCAAGAATACTGTGAGATTTTTAAACAAATAGGTTTTCAAATAAAAGATTTAATTCTTCAATTAGACCATAAATCTTTAGCATTCAAGGCTAAATTTCCTGAATTATTTAGACAATTATCTAATAAACATACTACTAAATATGAAGATGATTTTTTAATTAATGCTAATCTAATCCGCTTGGAAAAACCATCTAGTAATTAATAGATATTAGATTAGTTTAGGTTTAGTTTAAAGCTTTTTATAATAGCTAATTCAATCAAGTTATATATATATTGAGCATTAAGCAACCATTATTAATACTTATGAGAAATGATAAAGTTAAAGAAAATAGATTTCACTACTTAGATGGTTTAAGAGCTATGCCTCGATACTACTTTTTCATTTTATTGAACGCCACTTTGCAAGGAATTTAGCTACGGCTCATTTTTTCTTGTCATCCAAGCAAATGTAAATCTATTAAAATTGGTAGATAAATGAACTATCGACAACGCCTCTATGATAATTATGTTTCAGGAAATAAAAAATTTCAGCGCGATTTAAATGCTAATCCTTACAAGCAGGATAATCGAAACATAATAAACCTACAATACGCTATGAGTAATTGGTTAAAGCGAATTGCTCAAAACGGTAAAGTTTTAGATATTGCTTGTGGATCTGGTAATATTCTAAGCTTACTCAAAGCCGAGGGTTTTACTGATTTATATGGGGTAGATATAAGTCAAGAACAAGTTAATATTGCTCGTCAACAATTTCCTCAAGTCATTTGTGCTGATGCGATTGAATATCTGTTACAAAACCCAAATAAATTTTATCTAATTACAGGGTTTGATATATTAGAACACTTTAATAAAGACGAAGCAGTTAAATTTTTGGATGCTATATACTCTGCTCTAGTCCCTGGTGGTCATCTCATTTTACAACTGCCAAATGGTGATTCACCACTCTCCGGCGGTGTGGTATATGGTGATTTAACCCATGAAGTAACTTACACAACTATCAGTTTGAAACATATACTTTTAGCCTGTGGTTTTGGAGATGTCCAATTTCAAGAACATGGGCCGCAACCAACCTCTTTAAAAGGTGTAGTTAGATTTGGAATCTGGGGCGTAATCAGGCAAATAATCAAGCTAATTCATTTTGTAGAGACTGGAGGCCCTTCAACAGGAATCTATACAAGAGTTATGCGTGCTTATGCTGTGAAGGCTAGTTGATATGCCTAAATATCTTTTGAAGATACTAGACAAAGTTACTCCTGGTGCATCGCGTAGTCTTGGCTGGGAAATTCTGATGTCTGCGCTCTCTTTTCCTGCTTCTCTATTGCTCAATCGCACATTAGGTGCTGAAGACAGAGGTTTACTTGCATTAGTAATACTAGTCCCATCAAGTATTTTTCTTTTAGGTTCTTGTCAGTGGGACAGGCTATTAAAAGGTTTGATTACCTCAAAACAAATATCACCTAGAGAAGCATGGCGTAGAACTATATATTATGCTTTCTGCCTTTCTGTAATATTTATTCCAATTGGAGTATTTGCCAGCCAAGTTTTTGATAAAATCCCACAAAACTTTCGTTGGCTCAGTATTATATATAATGCAAACTTTCCTATATATTTCATGTGTGGCTGTCTATCTGCAATTTACGTTGCAGCTGGTAGTATTGATGGACAATATTTAATGCGAATAGGGCTACAAGGTAGTTATCTAATTTTAATATATGCTTTACTCTTAACAAACTTACTGTCTGTTAAATCAGTAGTATTTATTTATATTGCCATTCATACTATTTCTTTAGTAATGGGATGGATTAAAAAAGAACAGATAATTACAGGAGAAATTAGTCAAGAAAGACCTCCCCTAGCTCCTCTTGCTCATGCTTTTTTGCCTTATTCACTAGAATCATTATCGACAAGAATTGATATATGGGCTTTTTCTATCTTTGGTTCCTTGTTGAGTCTTGGTCATTACACAGCAATCACTGCACTCATGCTGCCAATCGGCTTGATATCAAATGCCTTAACCAGTGCTAGCACAGCAAAATTAGATTGGACAAATCCTGATAAAGTACGTCGTTATTTAATAAAAACAGTCAAGGTTTTATTATGCCTTATGTTAGTTATGGTTATAGGAGGTATCTTATTAGGTTCTTCTATAATGAAGTTACTTTTGGGAAGAAGTTTCGAGGGTGGTGAGTGGATGATTCCTTGGATTGCTGTTATTGTTGTGGGTCAAGCTGCCGCTATGCAGTTTCATTGTGCTTTGCAATTATCAGGTGCTTTGAATGCCTATTTAATAATTCAAACAATAGAACCATGTTTACGTTTGATAATTGTCTTGCTTTTAGGAATGTGGTTGTCAGAGTTGGGAATTTTGATAGGTATAACAGTGTCATCTTCCTTAAAAGTAGCAGCATGTATTTACTTCCATAAAAGATTAGAAATGAAATTTATATAGCTGAGGAGTCAATTATGAATACAAATTATGATGCGAGTGAAGTTTGGAAACAAGAGTTAGAACTTCAAGGATATGAACATCACTGCTACTCAGCAGAAAATTTAAAAAAAATTAAAAGGCTTGGTCTAGTGTGGCAAAAAATACTAAGAATCACAAAAATTACTCCATCTGATCGGTTGTTTGAATTGGGGTGTGGAAGAAGAATTCATTTAGCAAGTTTGGCTGTAAAAGGGTTTGAAGTTCACGGTATAGATGTTTCTGCTACTGTAGCATCAAGAGCTAAAATATGAAAATATCTATTGTTGTTGGCGGAAGATGGCACGCTTTTGACTTAGCAAGAGAACTGCATTCCGCAGGTGTTTTACATCGTTTAATCACCAACTATCCTAAATACAAAACCCGCAAATGGGGAATACCAGATGCTAAAGTAGTCAGCTTGCCTTTAACTCTTTTATTAGGGAGAGCTATCTACCAAATAGGTCAAGAAAAATTGCTGATGAAATCCCAAGCCTTAATCCATAATTTATTTGCTAAAGCAGCGAGTAGATACCTAGAAGGCAGTACTCTAGTACATGGCTGGTCAAGTTTTTCTGAACCTGCTTTGCATTGGGCAAAACGGAATAACATACCCTTTTTGTTAGAACATAGTTCTTCTCACATAAAGGTGCAATGTAAACTATTGAGGGAAGAATACCAGCAGTTAGGTTTGCATTGGGCAGAAACACACCCAGAGATTGTAGCTCAGGAATTACGAGAGTATGAAATGACAGACAAGGTTACAGTGCCAAGCTTGTTTGTAAAACGTAGTTTCCTCGCTCAAGGTTTTTCTGAAAAACGGCTAGTCCATAACCCTTTTGGCACGAATCTTAAAAGCTTTTCGCCTGGAACGAAACATGATGAAGTGTTTCGCGTTATCTATGCTGGTTCTTTAAGTGTACGTAAGGGCATTCATTATCTAGTTCAAGCCTTTATACAGGCAAATATACCAAACAGTGAACTATGTTTAGTTGGCGGAGTTATTACGGAAACCCCTTATTTATTAACAGGAGAAGATGAACGAATCAAATTGATTGGTCATGTACCACAGGCACAATTAGTGGATTACTACCGCAATAGTAGTGTTTTTGTCATGGCAAGTATTGAAGAGGGTATGGCAATGGTTCAATTACAAGCTCTTGCGTGTGGGTTGCCGTTAATTTGTACAACTAATACTGGTGGCGAAGATTTACTAAGAATATCTGGTGTGCAACCAGTCGAATTAGAGACAGGTATAGAAGAGTATCCTGCTGGATATTTAGTACCTGTAAGAGATAGTCAGGCGATCGCTATCTGTTTAAAAAACCTAGCTAACAATTCTCAGCTCCTCCAAGCTAAACGAGAGGCAGCTCTAGCTATTCGCAATGTTGGTACGGGACTAGATTGGAGCAGTTACAGTCAACGAGCAATCACTACCTATGAAGTTTTACATAATTTAGTTAGTACATAAAATTAGCAGTCGAACTGAAATGAATTTTACCACTTGTAAACAATGCTTCTATATTTTTAACAAGCCATAAGCTATGAATAATATTTTTGAGATGAAAAGCAAAAATTTTACAATTCAAAATATTGCCTGGTTTCTGCTATTAGTAGTGGGGCTTTCGTTTAACTGGACAGTTTTAAGAAATCGTAGTATATCACTTATTTGGCTTAATATAAATCTGGGTGATATGCTCCTCCTTTTTGTTATTTTTATTAGTATTGCTACACGTAAATGGGGAATGGGTTCCTCATATTTAAGTCGCTTTTTGGTTATATTAACTATAGGAACATTTGTTTTAGGGGCAGTAGTTTGCATATTTAATATTAATGGAAATATTGATATGTTAATACGTTCCAGTAGAGGTTTTATGGCAATTTTAATAGTATGTGCATATACTAAAAATTTTAACCAGAATAAATTTAATATATCTCTTTTGTCAACACTTTTAATATGTCCAACTGCTTTAATATTTTACTCCTTTGATAGATTGGGAATTATAAGTTATGGGAATTTTGAGTTTACTGCAACAGCAACAGGATTTAAAGATGATTTCGCGAATACAATAGTTTCTGGAGATGGAATACAAAAATTTTTCTTTATTGAGTTTGTCTCTGCCTATTTTTGTCTTGCTATCTGCTTTTTCATGTTTGCAGTATGTAAAAAAAATATATATTTTAAATTACTAGCTGCTTTAGGAATATTTTCGTGCTATGGAATTATGGCGACCAATCTTTCAAGAACCTTTATCATACTCTCCTTAATATTTTCAGTTGTAATGATTTTTAATGTTTATACATACAATAATGCTAAGAGCTTTCAGCTATTTTTTATAATTATCTTAGGAATGATCACAAGCTTGATACTTTTCTGGATAACTCAAGGAAGTTTGGGATTTGCAATAATAGGGGAATGGTTTCAAGGTCTCTATGATCCAAATTATGCTAAATATGGCTCACCAGAAGTAAGGCTAAGTTATATTGGATCTGCTATTGAAGCATTTAGCGATTCCCCTTTATTTGGCCATGGTATAGGGGCTGACTTTACATATTATCTTGTAAAATTTGGTAACTTAGAAAATCCATATAACTTTGGTAATGTTTTTTCAGTTCGGATTGCACAAACCGGCTTAATAGGAGTATTTTTGTGGATATCTTTTAATTTCATTCTTGTCAAGCATATTTATTTTAGAACTGCTAAAAATTCAAGAGAAACATTGTTAAAAAATACTTTGTTTTTAGTTCATATATTCATAGTTATTTCTGGGCTTACCTATACAGATTCGACACCAACTTTGTCTCAAGGACTAATTTATGGCTGTATTATTTTGATGGCAGATTATATTAATAAATATCCGCTTCCTGAATTGTAACTATAAAGAAAAATGACAATATTATTTTTAACAACTGATGCCTTTGGAGGACGAGGTGGTATATCACAGTACAATCGAGACTTCATTAGCTCTCTTTGTAGTGCTGAAAACTGTGATGAAGTGGTCGCAATTCCCAGAAAAAAACTTGTCGATCGCATTGAAAGTTTGCCCCAGAAACTTACATATATTACATCAGGAATAGAAGGTAAGTTGGCTTATATTCATGCTATTTTGCATACCATAAGAGCCAACCCCAAATTCGATCTAATTGTCTGCGGCCATCTTTATATGCTGCCGCTTGCCTGGCTAGTTAAACTGTGGACAAAAGCACCTATTCTTCTAGAAATCTATGGAATCGAAGCCTGGAAGCCTCATAACAGTCTAGTTAACTATTGTCTTCCAGCAGTAGATTGTGTTGTCTCTATCAGCCAAATTACATTGGATCGCTTTCAATCCTGGGCAAAGATACCCAAGGTGCAACAATTTTTACTGCCAAATGCGATCGCTCTCGAACAGTATGGGCATGATGAGAAAAATGCTCAACTTATTTCCCAATATGAACTGAAGGACAAGATAGTTCTGATGACATTGGGACGCTTGGACTCTTATGAACGATGTAAGGGGTTTGATGAAGTCATAGAGGTGTTGCCTAAATTGAGCGAAATAATTCATAATTTAGTCTATTTAATTGTAGGAGAAGGATCTGATAGAGAGAGATTAGAACAGAAAGTGCGATCGCTTAATCTTCAGGAACAAGTGATTTTTACAGGATTTATTTCTGAAGCCGAAAAAGCCGACCACTATCGCCTAGCAGATGTTTATGTGATGCCGAGTAAGGGAGAAGGATTTGGCTTTGTTTTTTTAGAAGCAATGGCTTGCGGTATTCCCGTAGTTGCAAGTAAAGTTGATGGCAGTCGTGAGGCAGTACGGAATGGTTTATTAGGTATTGTTGTTAATCCTGATGACCTAGAAGAAGTAAAAGCGGGAATTTTAGAGGCGTTGAATCGTCCTAAAGGAATGATACCGCAAGGATTAGACTATTTTTCTTATGAAAATTTTGAGCGGAGGTGTCACCAGATTTGCGACCAAATATTGCAAGCATCTAGCGTGTGAACATTTTCTGAATTGCCATTCGAGAATAACTCAACAACTCTGCTCAAAATCACAGTTATCTTGCTCAATCTACCAATCAAATTCTTAAATACATATCACAAAGGATAGATAAAATGAATCAATCATCCAAGAACTTAACTCAAGTATCCGACCACTATACATCAGGATCTTATTGGTTAGAGCGTCAAAATTCTGATTCTACTTATAAAGTTAGGTTGGTAGAATCATTACTAAAAAAATCTCAATTATCTTTATCTTCTAATTTAAAAGCAGCCGAGGTTGGATGTGGTCAAGGAGCTTTTCTTTTTCCCTTTGCAAATTATTTGGAGAATCAAAAAATACAATGTAACTTGTTGGGATATGATATATCTTCCCAAGCTATCTTAATAGCAAAAGAAAAAAATAAACATTCCGAGGATACATTGTCATTTTTTATTGGATCAGCAGAAAATATTCCTGATGGATTAGATTTTATCTTCTGTATGGATGTTCTTGAACACGTAGAAAACCCTTGGGAACTTCTAAGAAGTCTATCATCAAAATCAAAATACTTGATTTTGCATCTACCTATAGAACAAAGCATAGGTCATATACTTATGCAATCACCTTCGCAATCATATAAAACATTCAGGCATATTCATTTTTATTCCTGGGAAACAGCCAAGATACTTTTTCAAGAATCATCATTTAAATTATTAAATTATCAATTTACGGCTGCCTCAAATGTTTCTCTAAAAATAGCCGGAAGTCCTATGATTAGACTACTAAGATTAATAAGATATTTTGCTTATAAATTTAATCCTTATTTAGCCACGATGCTAGGTGGAGGAACTGTTCTTTTATTGCTTGAAAATAAATAGCTTATCAGACTTTGGTACAAGGCAGAGGACAGATATCAAAAAGAAATAAAAAGTTTTTTATGTTAAGGAAACTAAAAATTCTCCATTACATCCCTGTTTATGCCCCTGCTTGGCAGTTCGGTGGCCCTGTACTTAGTGTTAGCCAACTTTGTGAAGGATTAGCCGCCCTTGATCATGAAGTAGAAGTGTTTACTTCTAATGCTGGGCTAGAAAATCAATTGGAACTGCCCCTTAACCAGCCAGTCATCCGTAATGGAGTCAAAGTCACATATTTTCAGCAAGAACCAGGAATGGGTATTCATTGTCCAGGTATAGAGCAAGCTGTAACAGCAAGAGCCAGGGAATTTGACATTATCCACATCACAGGTGTTTGGCAGCGTACCAGTGGAGCGGCTTGCAAAGCAGCCAAAAATCAAGATGTTCCCTATGTAGTGTCACCTAGAGGCGCACTGGGGCCTTATTCCTGGCAGCAAAAAACAGCAAAAAAAATACTGTATTATTTATGGCAAGAACACTTTAATATGACAAATGCAGCTGGTATCCACTACACTAGCAAGCAAGAATTACAAGAGTGTCTTTGGCTAAAACTACCAGGAAAATCTTTTATCATTCCCAACGGCTTAAACACTGAGTTTTGGCAACCTGCTTTAGAAGAAGCAAAAATATGGCGTAAATCTCAAAACCTTAGTGAAGATGAATTTATACTTTTGAATGTAGGCCGTCTCCACCACAAAAAAGGATTAGATTTATTACCTCAAGCTTTAGCACCCTTACGAAATCTCAACTGGCGGATGGTTTTTGTCGGTGGTGATGATGATGGCACTAAAGCAAAACTACAGCATCAGTTTCAAGCAGCAAACCTATCAGACAGAGTTATTTTTCTTGAAAGATGCGAACCTAAGAAATTGCCAGCCATATACTCTGCTGCTAATTTGTTTGTCTTGCCCAGCCGACATGAAAATTTTGGCAATGTTATTGTCGAGTCTCTAGCCTGTGGATGTCCGGTTTTAATTTCCGACAAAGTAGGGCTACATGATGAGGTAGCTGAAGGTTGCGTGGGATGGGTGCGTTCTAGAGTTCCATCAGAGTGGACTGAGGCTATTGGAGAATTGATTCAATTTCCTAGCAAAATGCAAACTATAAAGTTTAAATCTAAAGAATGGATAGAAAATATTTTCTCCATTGAGAAAACTTCTCTAGACACAGCAAATTATTATATTCAGATTAGAGAGAAAAATTATGCTTAGTAATTTCTATCGTTTATACAATGAACTATTGTTAGTTCAAAAACTTCTACCTTTACCTTTATATATACGTTGGATATCAGGAATAAGAAAATATTTCAATACTTTAAGAAAAACCAAAAGTTTAGGACTATTGGATAAGAGTTTAAATGAATCATTTAGTATAAAATTTAATAGAAAAAAACTTTATTTCAATAATCTTGATTTTGGAGTTATACGTGAAATATATGGTCACTTATGTTACGCTCAACGAGGTGAATTAAAAGATGCAAAACACATACTGGATTTAGGGGCAAATGGCGGAGCATTTACAATATTTGCACTTACCGAAGCACCTCAAGCACAAGTTTATGCAGTAGAAGCACAATCAGAATTTGTCAACATCATTAAACATAACGTCAAACAAAATTTCTCTGAAAATCGTGTAGAAGTTCAATGTGCTGTCGTTGGTGGATTCTATGATGAATGGACACAATCATTACTGAAATTAAATCCTCAAATACAAGAATTTAATATTTATGAATACATAGAACGTGTGGGGAGTTGTGACTTTTTAAAATGTGATGTTGAAGGTGGTGAATTTCCTTTGTTTCAAGGAGATTTATCTTGGACTAAAGCTGTTAAAAGTATGGCACTGGAATATCATCCAAACAAAGGTGATGTAGATAAATTAGAGAAGATTTTACAATTACAGGGCTTTATAGTGAAGCGAGCAGATCACAAAAACCTTGGCTACTTTTATTGTATAAGAGAATAGCTACCTATGAATTCAGATATTAGTGCAGTTATTCTTACTAGAAATGAAGTTTGCAATCTTAATCGGTGTATAGATTCTTTACAGTGGTGTCAAGAAATTATTGTTTTAGACTCAGGTAGTACTGATGGAACAATACAATTGGCAGAATCACTAGGAACAAAAGTTTTTACCCATATTCCACCTCCACCGTTCAAAATTGCTGAACAACGTAACTGGGCTTTACAAAATTGTAATTTCAAGAGTGAATGGGTGCTATTTATAGATGCTGACGAGGTTATTCCAACCAATTTAGCAATAGAAATTCAGCGTATATGTTCTATCAAAAATCAACAATACAATGCTTATGAACTGCCTGCACGTTATCTCTTTTGGGGTAAATGGCTCAAGCTTACACAAGGATATCCTAATTGGCATTCCCGTTTACTAAAGCTAGGAGAAGTCACTTTTACAGGTGGTGTTTGGGAACACTTTGATTCAGATGCTAAAGTTGGCAGAATTAATATTGCTTACGATCATTATGCTAATTCTAAAGGATTTGGAGATTGGTTAGAACGGCACGATCGCTATTCTTCTTGGGATGCCCAAAATGTAATAAAATTTCTGGAAACGGGCAAAGCATCTGCTCTAGGAACTGAACGCAAACTAAAACTTAGATTGTTGGCAGCTAAATTTTGGTTTTTGCGTCCCATTGTCAGATTTATCCAAATGTATTTTCTCAGATTAGGTTTTTTAGAAGGAATAACGGCTCTTATTTTCTGTCTACTCTATGCCATGTATGAATTCATGATAGTAGTCAAAATTATAGAACTGAGACGTAAAAAATCTGGATTACCTCTTTGATAATTCCACAATAAATACATGGAAAAAATTACAATAATCACTCAATACTTTTACCCTAACCATGCTGCTACTGCCCAACTCATGACTGATTTAGCCGAAGGGCTTTCCCAAAAAGGCTATCAGGTAAATATATTCACAGGTACTCAGGCAAACAATACTACACCTGAATTATCAAATCAAATCACAATCTACCGTGCTTTCTCTCCCATCACAGCCAGCACTAGCATTTTGAGTAAAGTGATTAGCTCAGTATTTTTTATTTTAGGTGCTTTGAAATATGTAATATTTTCCCTATCTCATACAACTCCTCTATTAATTGCTTCCAATCCACCATATTCCGGTCTTATAGGCACTATCTTTAAAATTACTCGTGGTGGAAAATATCATTTTTTACTCCAAGACATCTTTCCAGAATCTGCTGTAATGTCTGGCATTATTCCGCAAAATAGCTTTTTATTTATTTTTTTTAGTAAATTAATTTATTTAACTTACAAATATGCTGACAATATTATAGTCCTCAGCACTTCTATGCAGTGTTTTTTGGAGAATAAATATCCTGAGTTAAAACCAAAAATCAAAGTAATTGAGAATTGGGCAGTAGAAGATATTATTATTTGCGATAAACAAGCAAATAATTTTGCTCAACATTATAATATTGACAAAGTTTTCACAGTTTTATACTCCGGCAATTTGGGTAGACTGCATGATATTGAAACTATCACTGAAGCAGCTAAAATACTGAAAGACACTCCTATTCAATTTGTCTTTATTGGTGCTGGAGCGAAAACTAAATTAGTTGAACAAGCAATCCACACTCAGAAACTAAAAAATATACTTTTATTACCTTACCAACCTAGAGAACTACTGCCCTTATCTCTTACCGCTTGCGATCTTTCACTAGTCAGCCTTATACCAGGGGCAGAATCAATAGTTGCTCCTTCTAAACTCTACGGAATGCTAGCCGCAGGTAGGGGAATCATTGCTATCTCTGCACCAAACTCATATATTGACCAACTTTTAACAACTTCTGGTTGTGGTATTAATATACCTCCTAATAATCCTCAACACCTTGCTAAGTTAATTAGTGAATTAGCCAATGATAACCAAAGAGTTAAGGTAATGGGTGAAAAGGCGCGTCAACTTTATAAAAGCAGATATACATTTCAGCGTGCTTTAGAGGAATATCAACAAATTTTATTTGAAGATGATGCTTATGAACAAATAATTATTTCAAATGTGGATTCAAACTAGCTCCAGTCCGCCCAGCTGCAATCCACAAAAACGATCGCCCACAATCTCGCAACACCCGCACCAATGATTCCGATCGCTGATTTTGAGACGCTACAGCCATAGGTGTAACCACAATTCCCTGACTACCCAAAACAATGGTTGCGATCGCTCTTGCTCGCCTCAAATGATAATCTGACGTAATCAAATATATATGCTGTAACCTCTGGTGAGCAAAATCTCCCGCCAAAGTTGTGAAATTAGTCACAGTGTCCGTTGCTCTACCATCCAAATGCAACTTTGCATCAGCAACACCATACTGTAAAAATATCCGGCGATCAACATCTAAATTCCAAGCAAAATCAGAAACCCAAATATCTAAATTCTGCCGAGACTGCCAAAATTGCGCTGCAAACCTCATCCGTTCAGCATCACCCCCCAACACAAAAATAGCCAGTGGTACTGGGTTTTGATGAAAAGCGATCGCAATCCTAACTGGAATTATACTAGTTAACAGAAGTGCGATCGCTAAAACCCACTTTACCAATTTCAACTTGCGTTTCATTTCATATATACAAGGGGCTGGGGACTCGGTGAAAAGTCTTTTTGTGTCTAAGTTTTATCATCTGTTGATGTCCTAATCATCAAGGGTTTTGCTATAATAGCGATTTTAAAAACCCAAGCGAAAATAAAGATCAGCCTACTTTCAACCAGCCAAAAACCTGCTCGACGGTCAAATCAAGCGTTAAAAATTCAGGAACCGGAAGAGTATCGTTACCAGTCAACTCCATAGGTTCTCGTCCAGGAATAAATACTAAAATTATTCGGTCTTCAGGGTCAATTAACCATCCCAACTTAGTACCATGTTTGAGACAATGCAAAATATTACTAATAACTTTAGTAGCTTTCTGGTCGGGTGAAAGAATTTCTACTGTCCAATCAGGATAAATTTTAAAAGCATTGGGTACTTCACCATCTGCATCAAAAGGAATTCGCTGCCAAAGAAACACGCTAGCATCTGGAACAATCGAGCGTCCAGCAAAAGTGCAACGCAATTCTGGGAAAGCTAGGGCAATTTTCGCTGTTTCTGCAACATTATTAACTACATCACAAAACTTCAGTTGCAAGCGCGAATGTTTACCTTGAGGCATAAGTTTTTGGGAAACACAACCATTTATAAATTCACTGGCTGGCTTAGTTTCCGGCAGTTTGAGAAATTCTTCGAGAGTCAAAGAGGTTGCTGTTGTCATCGCTTTGATGAAACGAAAAATCTCCAGTCTTTTAATATTTTATCCTTTGTAGGCACTTAGGAAACACCAAAAATAATTTATTTTATTCTTCCTGCTCCCTTCTCGCCACCAAAATCGTCTCCTTCACCGCCTTGCCTTGCAAACGTCATCCCTTCAGCATCACCCCCCAATACAAACATAGTTTGAGGTACTGGGGGAATGGCACTAAGAAAACCTGAAACCTTTGTCTGAAGGAGGTGTGGGAGGATGGGGAAGAAATCTGGCTCCCCACACTCCCCCCTCCCTATACACTCAAAAGCCAGTTAAATCACGGCTTTGCGCTTATCTTAGTGCCATTCGGTACTGGGGTTTGATGAACAGCGATCGCAATCCTAACCGGAATTATACTAGTTAACAAAAGTGCGATGCCTTTCCTACGGAACGCTACGCGAACGGCGGGCTACGCCTACGCTAAAACCAACCACATCAATCTCTGTTTGCGTTTCATTCAAAGCTTACCTAACTCATAGCGATCGCAGGATGATTTTAAAATTATTGTGGGATGGCCATGAATAATTATGATCTGGTATATCTTACTTTAAATATGAAGGCAAAAACAAGTTTTCAAATTCTGCTTTAGAGATTCTTGTTAGCTCAAAGACAAAAAATTAGTGTAAGAATGCAATTATTGGGTAATGTTAAAACCTGAAAAAATTAAAAAGTCTTTAATGCCTTGCTGTTAATCGCTAGGCTTCAAGGGGTAAGTAATCAGATAAGGAAGTACCAAAGTTGGATGGTACTAACTCCCAACCTTGAGCTAAAAGAACTTGCATAGTGTGATACCCCTTTGAGCCACCTTTAATTTCATAATCTGGACAGCAATATTCAGGAAAACTTGTATATGGTTGCCAAGGAGCTTGAGGAGATAAACGCAGGTGAAGGATTTTCTGATTAAATGGATGCGGCAAATACCAACACATTTGACGTTTCATTTTGACTTATAACTCAAATTTAAGTAAATGGACAATTTTTGAATTAATGAGTAAGGTTCACAACAAAAACGAAAAATTCAGAATTTTAAAATTTATTAGTTATTTGCTATAAATGAAAAACAGCTCTTTTGTTGTGATTTGCAGTGATATTCATCGATTACGATGATTAAAAATAGCTTTTTTAAAGCTAAAAATTAAACCCCTAATATTGCAATTTTTAAATTGATATGCTATGCTAGATACATAAACTAAAAGTCTAAAAATTAATTCAAATTAATTAAAAAACTAAACTAAAGAAAAAACTTTCAGCATCGATAACGTTGCGATAGAAAATTAATAAATAGGATAAGATATCAAAATTTATATACTAAAATTCATTGTTGAATTTGCCCCCTTTTCTGACCAGTTGTTTAACTGTAAGATTAGGGGGTTTTACTATTTAGTCTAGTTTCTCAACAGATTACCAATTCTCTAAAATAAATCTACATCTACAGATAGTTAGCAGGGAGCAGGAGACAATAATCTATTGTCAGGATTTAGAGAAAGGGCATTAACCTTTTTGGGAAGGAAGACGGTTGACTAAGAACTAAATGTGCCAAAAATGCTAGCAAACAAATCCTGACGGAATTGATGCAGATATTGCCTTTGTGCATTGGCTTGCTCAGTTCTGTTCTTTGCAGTTTCTGCGAGAAACTCGTGGGTTGTTTGCTCAAGGTCTTGGTAGAACTCATGCAAAAAGTTTGCTTGTGCTTTTGCTTTAACAAACCTTTCTTTAGCAGTTTCTGCGAGAAACTCGTGGGTTGTTTGCTCAAGGTCTTGGTAGAACTCATGCAAAAAGCTTGCTTGTGCTTTTGCTTGAACAAATCTTTCTTTAGCAGTTTCGGTGAGAAACTGGTGAGTTGTTTGCTCTAAGTTTTGGTGGAACTTATGCAGGTCTTGGGCTTGCTTTGTGGCTTGCTCTTGTCTATTTGCAGTTGTAGCGGACAAGAATTCATGAGTCTCTCTAAATAGTTGAGTTACTTCCTCAGCTATCGACCGATGCTCTTGCCGGATTTTTTCCATTAAAGCCGTCATGAGGTTCTCCGCAATATGATGAAAATCGTTAATAAACTACATTAACTGGACAATTAATATCCAGATAATGTAGCTTAAATCTGCTTTTGACATATTATCCTTAGATAAATCTGGATTGAGAAGTATCAAGATAATCGACAAAGAACAGAATTTCAATCAAAATTACTTCTACTGAGTCTGTGTGAAGTTCCGCTAATGTGCAATCAAATAACAAGGAATTGTAAAAAACACAACAAGAGGAGACATCAAGGGGATTTGGTGCAACTGACTTCGCCAAGAAACAGTATTAAGTAGTAATTTTGATTTGATGACATCTACTTAAGAATTAAGCAGGTACAGCAGCAGATTGTGTTAGACCAACAGCTTCAGCATATTTGAGGTAGGTTTCAACGGAAGCAATAACGATACGAGCTTCGATTGCAAGTAGTTCAATACCAACTAGGGAAACACGTACCCAAGCATCGATAACGATACCTTTATCTAAGATACGGTCAATAACTTCTGCCAAACTTGAAGAAGAATTAGTTTTTTCGACTGCCATGATTTTAGACCTTAACTCATTGTTGATTTTTAGTATTAGCAAGGCATCTGCCATCGCTCACTACTGAATCAAATTAAACATACGTTTTCAGGAATGTAAAGAGTTTATCTTTGTAAAAAATGCTAAAAGTCTCATGAATCAAGAGTGGATGAGAGCGTTGATGTTGAGTTTGTGTTGATTTTAAAGAGGAGTTGAATTCGAATGTAAGCTTTCATATTTAACTTTGTTTGTTTTGTAATTTTTTACGTAATTTTTTCAGTTTTAAAAATTATTTTTCGCAAATATATTTATTTGAAATCAGACTATATTTGAGCAATAATTGGATAAGTAAATGCACACCTATTTTTAACTTCCTTTTTTACTAAGTTACGTAAAATTACAGTTACTAAAACCTTTGGGAGATAACATAGAATATTTTTTAACAATTATCTTAGGACGAAAATCATGTCTATAGAAGCTACTTCTAATGCAATAGGTCAGGAAGCATTAGCAGGCTTAATTGCTCAATTAGTAGATCAAGGTCATCCACTTCAATATGCTCAAGTAATGGCAACTTCAATTATTTTTCAGGCAGACCTGGATTTAAGAAATGCTCAAATGGCTCGTCTTTTAAACTGGTTGAAACAGGAACATGAAGATATCTATCTATCTTCTCTAGGTATAGTTGAAAAAACTCGTGAGGAATTTGAACAGCGAGTTCAAAAAGGTTGATTCAAAGGGCATCGCACGGTTGTAAAACTGTGAACTACAAAAACCAGAAGCAATCACTTGTTGTCCTTGGTAGGTTGTGTAAAGCCTTGCCAGAGATAAAACTAAAACTAAAATTAAGCACAAGCTAGATAATGAGTAGGAGTCGAATCCCCTACTCATTTGTTATTTCTGTCTCCTGCCTCCTTCAACTATCTGATCTCTGCCCAAGCTTTCGAGTGACTTAGTAATAAGAGCAAGTCATCATATAAACGGAAGGTTGCGTCGCTTCCATGTGTTTTTCTATCTATCTCTCTGATTACAGGGGCCTCGCGTGGGATTGGACAAGCGAACTAGCGAAAATCGGCATCAAGTGACTGATATTGGTAGCACGCGACGCGATCGCCAAAAGTTAGTCGAGGTAGCTAACGAAATAAAGGCGATGGGAACCTTTTCTCAAACCACAAGGGAGGTGAAAAATCCTTATCTGATAAGTATTACATCGTATTGCGATCGTAAAGAAGCTAAGTAAATTTTCTGGCTCTCCATGTGAATTGTATTTCTGCTTACGGAAAAGTACGTTATCTATTTCCAGTATGATGCCTTGAACAATTACTTATTCGTAGCCCTTGAATTGTGAATCGAAATGGTAAATTTTTCTTCCTATAAAGATTTATCGACGCAGATACTGATTTTTGTCTCAAGATAACTGTTGAAAATATTCTATGTTATCTCCCAAAAGTTTGAATAACTGTAATCTTACGTAATTTAACAAAAAACATAAAAAATCCCTGTGTATTTACTTAGAGTAAGATTTTGCAAATATAGTTTTGTTTCAAATAAATATATTTGCGAAAAATAATTTTTAAAACTGACAAACTTAGAAAAATTACGTGAAAAATTACAAAACAAACGAGGTTAAATATGAAAGCTTACATTCGAATTCAACTCCTCTTTAAAATCAACACAAACTCAACATCAACGCTCTCATCCACTCTTGATTCATGAGACTTTTAGCATTTTTTACAAAGATAAACTCTTTACATTCCTGAAAACGTATGTTTAATTTGATTCAGTAGTGAGCGATGGCAGATGCCTTGCTAATACTAAAAATCAACAATGAGTTAAGGTCTAAAATCATGGCAGTCGAAAAAACTAATTCTTCTTCAAGTTTGGCAGAAGTTATTGACCGTATCTTAGATAAAGGTATCGTTATCGATGCTTGGGTACGTGTTTCCCTAGTTGGTATTGAACTACTTGCAATCGAAGCTCGTATCGTTATTGCTTCCGTTGAAACCTACCTGAAATATGCTGAAGCTGTTGGTCTAACACAATCAGCTGCTGTTCCTGCTTAATTCTTAAGTAGATGTCATCAAATCAAAATTACTACTTAATACTGTTTCTTGGCGAAGTCAGTTGCACCAAATCCCCTTGATGTCTACTCTTGCAGAACTTCACACAGACTCAGTAAAAGTAATTTTGATTGGTATTCTGTTCTTTGTCAATTATCTTGATACTTCTTAATCTAGATTTATCTAAGGATAATATGTCAAAAGCAGATTTAAGCTACATTAGCTGGATATTAATTGTCCAGTTAATGTAGTTTATTAACGATTTTCATCATATTGTTTGCTAGCATTTTTGGCACATTTAGTTCTTAGTTAACGCTCTTACCAAGAAGGTTAATGCCCTTTCTCTAAATTCTGACAATAGATCCATTGTCCCCTGCTTTCTGCTAACCATCAGTAGATGTAGATTTATTTTAGAGACTTGGTAATCTGTTAGCAAACTAGACTAAATAGTAAAACCCCCTAATCTTACAGTTAAATAACTGGTCAGAAAAGGAGGCAAATTCAACAATGAGTTTTAGTGTAAAAATTCTTATATCTTATCCTATCTATTAACTTAGTGCAAAGACGTTATCAAAAATGAAGGTTATTTTCTTGGTTTGCTTTTTGCAATTTACAAGAGTTAACTTTTGTATTGATAATATCTATGTTTAGGATAGCATATCAAGTTACAAATTGCAATCTAAGGATCTGACTCTAACTTTTTAGGTCTCGAAAAGCTATTTTTCATCATCGTAATCTATGACTATCACTGCAAATAACAACAAAAGAGCTGTCCTTCGTGTCCGTCCTGGGCAATTTGTCATTACACCTGCGATTGAGCAGGTAGCAATTCGGGCGTTGCGTTATCTCGCTTCAGGGTTTGCTATTCACTTACGCGGGCCAGCTGGTACAGGCAAAACAACCTTAGCTATGCACCTGGCTAACTGTCTAGAAAGACCAATTATGTTGATTTTTGGAGATGATGAATTTAAAAGTTCTGATTTGATTGGTAGTGAATCGGGTTACACCCATAAAAAGTTACTGGACAATTACATTCACAGTGTTCTCAAAGTCGAAGACGAATTTAAACAGAATTGGGTTGATTCTAGACTAACTTTAGCTTGTCGAGAAGGCTTAACCTTGGTCTACGACGAATTTAACCGTTCACGACCAGAAGTGAATAACGTTTTGCTCTCTGCTTTAGAAGAAAAGATTCTGACTCTTCCTCCTAGTAGTAATCAGCCAGAATACCTGCACGTTCATCCCCAATTTCGGGCTATTTTCACCTCCAATCCAGAAGAGTACTGCGGAGTGCATTCCACTCAGGATGCTTTAATGGATAGGTTGGTAACTATTAATATGCCAGAACCAGATGAGCTAACTCAAATTGAGATATTAGCGAATAAAACAGGCATCAATAGACCAGACGCTCACTTAATTGTGCAGTTGGTTAAAGCATTTCGCTTACGTACAGGTGGAGAGAAGACATCAGGATTGCGGTCTTGCTTGATGATTGCTAAGGTATGTGCGGAACACAATATTTTGGTATCACCAGAAAATTCTGATTTTCGGGAAATTTGTGCAGATGTGCTGTTCAACCGTACAAAGTGGTCTGCTAGCGAAGCTACAACGATTTTCCTAGAATTACTGAACCATATACGCGTACTGGCAGTAGAGGAATCGCAAGATAGTATCACACCAGAGGATACAGATGC
Organism: Nostoc sp.; assembly: GCF_036917775.1. Taxonomy (GTDB): domain Bacteria; phylum Cyanobacteriota; class Cyanobacteriia; order Cyanobacteriales; family Nostocaceae; genus Nostoc. Next base: position 12,847 of record NZ_JBALEQ010000162.1, on the reverse strand, counting down.
GATGGATACGGCGAACAAAGCTATAGCTGAAGGTGGGTTTCCAACCATCATCGATTCTGAGTTTAGTACTCTTCACCCAGAAGTAGCAGAACAGCCAGTTGTAAATAGTCCCATTGCTTTCGAGCAGGAAATTTATCATTACTTACAACAACGCAAAAGTGCAGCATTAGCTGTGATTCAAAAAGAATTCAAACTTACCCGAATCTCAGTGACCAATGCTCTCGATGCTTTAGAGGAAAAAGGCTTAGTGAGCAAGAATAACCGTGTATATAGTGTTGCAGGCCAGAATCAATCGTGACTACTACACCCTTACACCCAACACGTCCTCAAACTAACTCAAATCGAGTAATTCCTACATCTACACAAGGCTCCACACTGGCAGATATCCTCGAAAGAGTCTTAGATAAAGGAATTGTGATTGCTGGTGATATATCTATATCTATTGCCTCAACTGAGCTAATACATATTCGGATTCGTCTGTTAATTTGTTCAGTTGATAAAGCGCGTGAAATGGGTATCAATTGGTGGGAGAGCGATCCCTATCTCAGTAGCAAAGCTCAACGTTTAGTTGAAGAAAATCAACAACTTCAACAACGGCTAGAAGGTCTAGAAACCCAGCTACGTTTACTTACATCTGCAAGTCTGAAAAATGAAGCTACATTAGCAGCTAATAATCAAGAAGATTTGCAGACAATGGATGAAGTAAATAGTAAAGTGGTCAATGATTCTCAAATTGAAGCTTAGTAAATTTTTGTAAAACTCAAAGCAATCCAGATTCAATTTCTACCAATTCTCTCAAATCAAGCAATAGATGCTTTCTCCAGATTACATCTCACTTTCTTAATTTGGAATTGGTATTAAACTGGTTTGACTAAAGCTTCAACTATTGAATCGAATGAAATAAATTTAGAAAAGGTAGATAGCATCATGACAATGGTTTGTACTCCAATTGAAAAGTCTACTGATTTGCTACCTACCACTTCTAAAGCTAACAGCAAAGCAGGTTTAGCTCCTTTACTCTTAACTGTGGTGGAACTAGTACGGCAGCTGATGGAAGCACAAGTAATTCGGCGCATGGAACAAGACTGTCTCAGCGAATCTGAGTTAGAACAAGCAAGTGAGAGCTTACGAAAGTTAGAAGAACAAGTTTTGAACTTGTGTCATATTTTTGAGATTGAACCAGCAGACTTGAATATAAATTTAGGAGAGGTTGGTAATCTTTTGCCCTCACCCGGATCTTATTATCCAGGTCAGGTTGGGAATCAACCTTCTGTATTGGAACTACTAGACCGTCTTTTAAACACCGGAATTGTTGTAGACGGTGAAATAGATTTAGGTATAGTTCAACTCAATCTTATTCATGCTAAGTTGCGGTTAGTTTTAACTTCAAAACCGTCGTAATTACAACACAACTGGCGCACTAGAAGAAAAATAAAAGTTGTCAATAGTCAAATTAAGTTGAACTATTGACTATTGATAGCTTCATAGAGAAATCCACGACACTTGCATAAGCCCCCAACATTCCTTTAGTTTGAGTAGTTTTTAACATTATGAGTTCTGGTATTTATCTGTACGGTATTTTCCCCGATCCAATTCCAGCAACAGTTATTCTTCAAGGATTGGATTCTCAACCTGTACATAGTGAAATGATTGATGGATTTACATTCTTATATTCAGAAGCAAAACAGGAAAAATATTTGGCTTCTCGGCGAAATTTAATCAGCCATGAAAAGGTGCTAGAACAAGCTATGCACGCTGGATTTAGAACTTTACTGCCTTTGCGTTTTGGATTAGTTGTGAAAAATATGGAAACAGTAGTTACACAACTGCTTCAACCATATAAAGAGCAGTTACAAGAGCTATTTAAAAAATTAGCCGGACGACGAGAAGTCAGCGTTAAGATTTTTTGGGACTCCAAATCTGAATTACAAGCAATGATGGAGTCCGATCAGAGTCTAAAGCAGAAGCGAGAGCAAATGGAAGGAAAGGCATTAAGTATGGAGGAGGTGATTCATATTGGACAATTAATTGAAAGTAATTTAGCTAGCCGCAAAGAGGCCATAATTCAAGTGTTTTTTGATGAGCTAAAACCCTTGGCAGATGAAATTATTGAAGGTGATCCAATGACAGAAGAGATGATTTATAACGTTGCTTTTTTAATTCCTTGGGAAAACGAATCTATATTCAGCGAAAAAGTCGAAGCGATTGATAAAAAATTTGGCGATCGCTTACGTATTCGCTACAACAATTTTACTGCACCTTATACATTTGCTCAAATTTCTTCATAGGAGTCAATATTATGCTAGGTAAAATATTACTATTGCCACTCTTGGGCCCAATTAATGGACTTATGTGGATTGGAGAACAAATTCAAGAGCGTACTAATACTGAATTTGATGCTCAAGAAAATCTGCATAAACAATTATTAAGTCTGCAATTAGAATTTGATATGGGCGAAGTTTCTGAAGAGGAATTTGATGCTCAAGAAGAAGAGCTTCTCTTGAAAATTCAAGCTTTGGAATTAGAAGAAGAGTCTCTCCTAAATGCAGAGTCAGAAGAAGATGAATATTATCCAGTGCAATCTGAGTTTATAGATGTATCTGAAGAAGATGAACTTAACCAACAGCAAAGCATATTTGTAAAAGAATATGAAAGCAATGAGAATTTAGTTTTATCGCCATAATAAGTAGTGATCATGAACTACATACACCTGTAACAAATGAAAAACTAGAAGTTACAGGTTATAAATTAGCCTTTTAACCAGTATTGAGTACTAAGTTTCTGACTCCAAAAGTTGATTTATTTAATCCAAGCTAGTTAACTCAGAAAAATAAACAATTAATAACCCGCGAAAGCGGGTTAATCGTTTATTCTATCTTCTTATTCTAAACTAGTTTTTCGGGACTTCAGAGTTTAGTATTCAATGTCAAAAGCTTGGTAGTTTTGAGTTTCAAAGAAAATTTTTGGACGCGCGACCGGAGGAACTTGTACTTCTGACTCAGAACTACGTAAATGCTTAATATTTTTCTCTGTTGTATCTATCTGAACTTGGAGTGTAGAGAGACGTTGCTTAAGTAAAACTGTTCGCTGCTCAATAAAAGCCAATTCTTGCTTGATTCTTTGTTTTTCTGTTATCAATTTGTAAAGTTCCAATTGATTAGATGCCTCAGATTGATTGCGAGGCATTGTGCTAATTTTAGGTCTGATTATTCCTTGATTACGTACTTTTCTCATGGTATTTATCTGAATATTTGATAGTATTATAACTAAGATTTTAAGAATGTAAATAGTTTAATAAAATCCAGCACTTTTCTTATTTTTATGCCAAGATGATTGTTTTATATAGCATGGTTAAACAATGTTTAGGTTTTTAATTTTTACTTGGGTAAAATAATGCTATCGCAAAACTTATACACTTACGCATTTCTGAATACTCCTGATTTTCCTTTAGATTTGCCATCTGGCAATATTGGTGAATTATCCTTGATTAAGGGAAAGAATATCTCAGCTATTGTAGAACCTGAAATATCTTTAGAGTTAATCCAAAATAACGATGAGCAAGTCATCAAAATGGTTTTAGCCCACGATCGTGTTCTTTGCGAACTATATCGTCAGATCACAGTTTTACCTTTACGTTTTGGCACTTGTTTTACTTCCGAAAATACTTTACTCAACCATATAGATTCCCATGCTCAGGAATATCAAGATAAACTCAATAGCATTCAGGGAAAAAACGAATATACATTAAAGGCTATTCCCCATAAGTTTGAAGAGATTGCAACGCCATCTGGGAAAAATGGTAGAGATTATTTTTTGGCAAAAAAACAACATTATGAACATCAAAAAAGCTTTCTTGCTTCCCAAAATGATGAAAAAGATGAATTGATTAATTTAATTACACAAATCTATCAATCATCTGCGATCGTTCAACATCATGAAGAAGAAGTGCGGCTTCATATTTTAGTTGATCGCCATGATAAAGCTTTACTTTTAGAACAAGTGTCAACTTTGCGAGAAAAATGTCCTCATTGGAATTTAATCTTGGGAGAACCTCTTCCCCCTTATGACTTTATTTAATTAGTACCAACAACTTTACTTTTCCAAAGACTATTTAATTATGAACCACTACGATTCCTTACATCTAGTTATGTTTAGCGGCAAAGGTGGAGTTGGTAAAACTACCATTTCTTGCAGTTTTGCGCGTTATTGGGCAAGAAAGTTTCCAGAAGAAAAAATTCTGTTAATTTCTACAGATCCGGCACACTCTTTAGGTGATGTATTGCAATCAGAAGTTAAAGATATTGCTTTACCATTAACAGATTTGCCTAACTTGAGTGTTCAGGCACTGGATGCTCAAAAATTGTTGTTGGAATTTAAAGCCAAATATAGCCACTTTTTAGAAATATTGGTAGAGCGCGGCAGTTTAGCTGACGGAGGCGATTTAGCACCAGTATGGGATTTAAACTGGCCTGGTTTAAATGAATTAATGGGGTTGCTAGAAATTGAACGTTTGCTGGCTGACAAAGAAGTAGATCGTGTAGTTATAGACATGGCTCCTTCTGGCCATACCTTGAATTTATTAGGCTTAAAAGATTTTTTAGATGTTATTTTAAATTCCTTAGAATTGTTTCAAGAAAAACATCGGGTAATCACCAAAACTTTTTCAGGCAGTTATACGGCTGATGAAGTCGATAACTTCTTAGTGGACATGAAAAGCGAGTTAGCAGAAGGTAGACGTTTACTCCAAGATGAAAAATTTACGGGTTGTTTGGTAGTTGGTATTTCGGAACCAATGTGCTTTTTAGAAACTGAGCGCTTTTTAAAAAGTTTAGAACATTTAGAAGTTCCTTACGCCGGATTATTCATTAATCGAATTTTGCTAAATTCGGAGCTAGAACCAGACCGTTATGCCGAACAGCAAAATCTTCTCAATAAATACTTAAAACTTACCCCCAATCATCCTGTTTTTACCTTACCACAGCAGAGAGTAGAACCCTTGGGTGGGGTGGCATTAGATTCTCTAGCATCCCAAATTCAGCAAACTCAAAGTGTTGAACTTGCGCCAACACCAATTATTCAATGGCCTGCTAAAGTTTTACCTAGCTTCCATGATTTTCTTGATGAAGGATGCCAATTAATTATTGTTGGTGGTAAAGGAGGTGTCGGTAAAACGACGGTAGCAGCCGCTATAGCTTGGGCTTCTTCTCAACAACATCCAGATAAAAATATTCGGGTAATTTCTATAGATCCAGCCCATTCTTTAGGAGACGCTTTTGGAATAAATCTAGGGCATGAATCTATATCTTTAGCATCTAATTTAAGCGGGCAAGAAATTGATGCTAATCGGCTTTTAGAGCAATTCCGCGTAGATTATTTATGGGAATTAGCGGATATGATTAGTGGTGAAAGTTCAGAAACAGAGGCAACTATCAATGTTGCTTATGTCCCTGAGGCATGGCGGCAGATTATGTCTCAAGCTTTACCAGGCATTGATGAGATGCTAGCTCTAATTACTGTGATGGATTTATTGGACAGTAAACAGCAGGATTTAATTATTTTAGATACAGCACCAACAGGTCATCTTCTGCGATTTTTAGAAATGCCATCCGCTTTAGGTGATTGGTTATCTTGGATATTTAAATTGTGGATAAAATATCAAGATGTTTTGGGTAGAGTTGATTTTATTGGACGATTACGGCATTTACGCCAACAAGTTGTCCAAGCACAAAAAAAGTTGAAAAATCCACAGCACACTCAATTTATTGGGGTGATTCAGTCAGAAGTTGCAATTGTATCTGAACACATTCGTTTAACAGAGTCTCTAAAAAATATGGGGGTGGAACAGCGTTATGTAGTTCAGAATCGCTACAGCAAAGAAGTAGAAATTGATGGCAGTTTATTTCCCAAGCAAACTATGATTCGCTTACCTGGTTTACCACGTTCTGTGGAGCCTATAGCCAGGATTCAAGGAGCGGCAAATCTTTTATTTGAAGTTGGGGAATTAACTGTAAATAAAAGATAAATTGGGCGGAGCTAAAGTAGAAGTTTTGAGATTTTTGGAGTAATTTATGAGTGATTTATTCAAGGGATTCGAACAGTTAATTGAATTAGTGAAGACTTTAGAAGAAAAAGTAGATAAGGGAGAAATTAAGACAGATTTTCAGATTAACTCCCGTTCTGTGAGTAATATTCCTCGGTCTGGGAATATACCGCGTCCTAATAATATGCCTAATGATATTGGCACAAGTCGTATCCGTACCCAACCCTCTCCTAATTCTGATGCTGGGAATGGAGCTGCACCGGACATTGTTGTACCACCTGATGCCCCTTCTGGTAATGCCTTGAAAGATATCGGGGGGCTGAATGAGATTCTCAAAGAACTCAAAGAACTCATCGCTATTCCCTTAAAACGTCCTGACCTACTGGCTAAACTAGGTTTAGAACCAACTAGGGGTGTACTTTTAGTTGGCCCTCCTGGTACTGGAAAAACCCTGACTGCGCGTGCTTTAGCTGAAGAACTCGGCGTTAATTACATTGCTATTGTGGGGCCGGAAATCATCGGCAAATACTACGGTGAAGCCGAGCAAAGACTGCGCGGCATCTTTGAGAAAGCTGCTAAGAATGCTCCTTGTATTATCTTCATTGATGAAATTGATAGCCTCGCTCCAGACCGTAATTCTGTAGAAGGTGAAGTGGAAAAACGTGTTGTGGCTCAACTGTTGGGATTGATGGATGGTTTTTCTCACACTCAAGGTGTGATTGTTCTGGCTGCCACGAACCGCCCAGACCATCTTGACCCAGCTTTGCGTCGTCCTGGACGATTTGACCGGGAAGTCCAGTTTCGGATTCCAGATGGTAAAGGACGCAGAGATATTCTAGAAATTCTCACCCGTTCAATGCCTTTGGATGACACGGTTAATCTAGATGTCATCGCTGAAGGGGCTGTGGGATTTGTGGGAGCCGACTTGAAAGCTGTTTGTCAAAAAGCGGCTTATACAGCTTTGCGCCGTCAAATTCCTTCGATTGAGGGACAAATTCCCGAAAATATGTCGGTTAATCAAGCCGACTTTTTGCAAGGACTCAAAGAAATTAAACCGGCTGTGTTGCGGAGTGTGGAAGTGGAAGTTCCCCATATCGCCTGGGAAGATATTGGCGGTTTGGATAAGATTAAGGAAACTCTACGGGAATCAGTGGAAGGAGCGCTACTATATCCAGAACTTTACCTACAAACTAAAGCATTAGCGCCAAAGGGAATTTTACTATGGGGACCACCGGGGACAGGAAAAACTTTATTGGCTAAAGCTGTCGCTTCCCAAGCAAAAGCTAATTTTATCAGTGTCAACGGCCCGGAATTACTCACCCGTTGGGTAGGAGCCAGCGAACAGGCTGTGCGGGAATTATTTGCTAAGGCGCGTCAAGCGGAGCCTTGTGTAGTATTTATCGATGAAATTGATACTTTAGCGCCGGCACGCGGCAGTTACAATGGTGATTCAGGAGTTAGCGATCGCGTCGTCGGACAATTACTGACTGAGTTGGATGGTATAGAAGTGGGAAGCACTATCTTAGTGATTGGAGCGACAAATCGGCCCGATACCCTTGACCCAGCTTTGTTACGAGCTGGACGCTTGGATTTACAAATGAAGGTAGATTTACCAGATTTAGCTAGTCGCTTGGCAATTCTAAAAGTCCATAGTCAAGGACGACCCCTGGAAGATGTAGATTTAAATTATTGGGCAGAGATGAGCCAAGACTGGAATGGTGCAGATTTAACTTTACTGTGCAATCAAGCGGCGGTAGAAGCAATTCGTCGTTTTCGTTCTCAAGGATTGGCAGACCCTGCTCTGATTAGGATCACTACTGATGATTTTAACTATGCTTATCAAGTTCTTACACAACAGCGCTCGGATTAACTTTTTGGTAATCTGGCACTCAGGGTACAGAGTTTCATAGTTATGGATTAAAGGGTAAAGAGTCAGGGATGCTTATTTGCATCACTCCTGACTCTTTGATTTTCTTGGATAGGTTTTATTGATTTAGATTGAATAACTCGTTGGGGTCGATTGAGAAACTTTAACTGTTCAAACCAAAGCAGAGCGATCGCTCCACCCCCTAAACAAATTGCTAGATCGATGGGATGTAAAAAAGAAAAGCTAAACAATTGACGCAAGAACGGAACATACAGCACGAACGCCAGAAAGACCAGTCCCCCACCAACCACCCACCACAGAGCCTTAGAGCTTGTCATGTAACAACCTTGCCTCTTTTGAGCTAGAAATGCCTTCTCAGTAAGCTTTCTAGATAATAAATTGTAAAAGTTGTTTCTTGACAGGCTCTTATTGGGAGATTTCAGGATTTTTAGACTGAGGCGTGATGAAGAACTTTCGCTCAAAATTAGGAATAAATTTGCCAAAATCAACGCTGTAAACGTTAAAGCACGGGCATCAAGTTCGCCTTGTTTGCGATATAACGCCACCACAAAGATGGCGAGAACAATTACCAAAATTCCCACCCCTTGCAGCACTGCCAAACCCAAAGTTTTCCTACCAAATAATGGTTCTTTGGGGTGGCGAGGAGGACGCTGCATCACTGTTGCTTCTGCGGGTTTGGCTTCTAAAACGATGGAGCAAGCTGGATCAATAATCAAATGCAGAAAGGCAACGTGAACGGGAAGTAATACTAACGGCAGCTTAAACAACACTGGAATCAAAGACATACCAGCGATCGGGATGTGAATCGCTAGCAGATATGCCATTGCTTTACGGAGATTATCAAAAATTCGCCGTCCCAGTTTCACTGCTTGCACAATGGACGAAAAATCATCATCCAATAACACTAAGGCCGCCGACTCACGGGCAACATCTGTGCCTCGCTGTCCCATCGCAATCCCGATTTGGGCAGATTTGAGAGCCGGGGCATCATTCACACCATCCCCAGTCATGGCAACGACTTCACCCTTGGCTTTCAAAGCATTAACTAAGCGCAATTTTTGTTCGGGAACGGCTCGTGCAAAGATATTTGTACTTTGAATACGTTGTTCTAGTTCAGCGTCACTCATCAGATCCAATTCCGCTCCCGTCAGAATGGCTCCCATTTGCATCAATCCAATCTGACGAGCAATAGTTTGAGCCGTTCCGGGATAATCACCCGTAATCATGACTACTCGAATCCCGGCGGTATAACATTCTTGAATCGCCGCCGCAACGTTGGGACGCACTGGATCAGACAGTCCCACTAAGCCGATAAATTGAAAAGGAAAGTCATGTTGCTCATCGGGTAAATGATTAGGATTAAGGGACGGATGAGGCGGTAAAAATGGCGGTGGCGCATCAACAAGAGAGGCTTTGGCAACGCCTAACACACGCAATCCTTGATTTGCCATTTCACTGATTTGGGCTGCCATAATTTTCTGCTGTTGGGGCGTGAAATGACAGAGATCCGCGATCGCTTCGGGCGCTCCTTTCGCTGCAATTTCATACTGCTTACCATCGGCGGACTGCCAAACGTGAGACATTGCCAATAAATGCGGTGAGAGGGGATATTCTCGTAACAGTATCCAATCGTTATGCAGATGTTCAGTATGTGCCAGATAGCGATCGCCCAATTCCTTAAATGCTTTCTCCATTGGATCAAAGGGATCTCTCTGACTCGCCAGAATGGAAAACTCCACTAATTCATGAACTGTTTCGGGGAGAGACTCGTGTAAATGCAATTCCAAATTATATGGGTGAGGGTTTTCTGCATGGTTGTATGCAAATAGCTGTTGCACTGCCATCTGATTCAGCGTCAGCGTCCCGGTTTTATCCACACACAGAACCCTTGCCGAACCCAAGGTTTCCACGGCGGAAGCGCGACGAGCTAAGACGTGTTTCTGAGAAATTCGCCAAGCTCCCAAGGCTAAGAAAATCGTCACGACAACCGGAAATTCATTCGGCAAAATTGCCATCGCTAGGGTAATACCTGCGAGAAATCCTTTGAGCCAATCTCCTCGCGTGATTCCATAAATAACAATGATCGCTACACACAATAATAAAGCGATACCAAACAAACGGCTCACCAACCGAGTCATTTCTTGTTGTAGGGGAGTCGGTTCCGGTTTGACTTTTTGCAAAGCGTTGCCAATCTTGCCCATCTCTGTTTGAGCGCCCACGGCTTGGACTTGAGCAATTCCCTGTCCCTGAACTACCAAGGTTCCAGAATAGACAAAGGGCAACTCATCTCCCCCTGGACGTGCCATTTCCACGGTACCGGCGGCGGCAACTTTGCGAACGGGTAGGGATTCCCCGGTTAATAAAGATTCATCGGTTGAAAAATTTGTGCAAGATAGTACCATTGCATCCGCAGGTACGCGATCGCCTTCTGCCAAAACTAAGACATCTCCCCGAACGACTTCTCGCCCCGCAATTCGTTTTCGCTCTCCATCCCGAATTACCAAGGCGCGAGGACTGGAGAGATCGCGCAAGGCTTCTAGGGCGTGTTCGGTCTTACCTTCCTGGTAAAGGCTAATCCCGGTGATGAAGAAGACGAAACCCAGCAAAATCAGGGCTTCTTGTAGATCGCCTAAAATCCAATAGATGATACCCCCGCCGACTAGCAAGAGGAAGATCGGATCTTGAACGGTTTCCCAAGCGAACGATAAAATACTGCCAGAGCCAGCTGAGGGGAGTTCATTGTAGCCATCCTGTTTGAGCCGAGCGATCGCCTCTTGCTCAGATAAGCCATCCACGGTATTGAGATCGACGGTGGAAACCATAATCCCGCTTTTTCCTATGAAACATAAAAACAGAGCAATTCAACTTGATATTAAATACCAAATTTGAGGAAGTCGTGAGGTAAAATAAACGATGCAAAAGTTACCGACTGCTAACTCCATCTGTGGTTCGCCCGGTCATCTCAGTAGGATGGATACAGTAGAGTGCCATCTTCTCTGCACGACCCCAGGCATCAATCCAGGTTCGATTAATCGCGGGTGAAAGCGTTGGATTGTTGGTTTTGACAAATTGCATCACGCGATCAATGTCTTGCCCAAGAGTGATGTGTTCGGCAATACCTGTCACAGTAACGCTGCGCCAATGCTTGAGATTCTGGACATCTTCAACTTGCAAACAGACTTCAGGATTCGCATCCATATACTTGGTCTTCATCCCAACCGTAGTAAAGATGTAGATATTTGGCTCTTCAAAATAATAGCGCATAGGTACAACATAGGGATGTCCTTCAATAGCACAACCTAAGTGCCCATATCCTACTTTATGCAAGAGTTCATGTATCTCTTTTTTGCCCATTTCATCTATATCTAACATGGTCATTCTCCAGAATAAATTATTTAATTGATTAATCGAGTGACAAATGTCTTGTTAACATTTTCTGCTTAGTTTTATCGTTAGCATTGAGGGGAACGCAATCATCAAAAAATATACAGAACCAAATAAAATGAGTTCTTTGATAGTTTTTTAAAAACGGCAATACTAAAGTATGCTGCAAATAACTGCTTTTCAAGACTTAGTTCTTTATTTCTAGGGACTTGACCGAATGGCACTAAGTTGATCGCAAAGCCCTGATATAACAAGATTTTGAGTGTGGGGAGTGTGGGGGATAAGACTTCTTCCCCGTCCTCCCACACCCTGCCCTAACGTTAGCGTAGCGGGGCGTAGCCCGGTTTCAGCTTTTCAAGCGTGCCATTCGGGACTTGATCCAAAATCCGTTGAGCGATCGCAATCGCAGATGATGACTGTTGGCACATTAAACAGGCAATTCAGCTTTGGTGATAGCGATCGCTCTCTAAGTGATTACTGTTATCTACTAGAGAACACTAATTAGGTAGTCAAAGTAAGTGTTAACAACAGTTGCATCTTCCCCAGACAACATTGAGGTAGCGATGTTCTTCATAGCACGGACACTTTCGGCAACGCCATCAATTGGAGTACCGAGGGATTTGTACATTTGGCGAACACCAACGACTCCGATCTCCTCAATTGGCGTTGTATCTCCAGCAGCAACACTGTAAGTGATCAAGCGCAGGTAGTAATCCATATCCCGCAGACAAGTGGCAGTCATCTCTTTGCCGTAAGCATTGCCACCTGGAGAAACAAGGCTTGGACGCTTGTGGAACAGTTCCTTTCCAGCTTCTTTAATAATGCGATCGCGGCTTAAAGTTAAAGCTTGCACAAGGCGTAGACGGCGCTCACCATTGCTAATAAAGTTCTTGATCTGATCCAGTTCTCCAGGACTGAGATAGCGAACTTCGGCATCTGCATTCACAATCATCTTCGTGATAATACTCATTAACAAACTCCTGAAATTAAATTACGTGTATATGAAACGGTTAAATTATTGACAGCTTGAACTAAAAAAGAGCAGCTTGGACAATTTATCATCCTCAATTGCTTCTCTTTTAGAGATTTGAGTCCGTGTCTCGATAGAGCTTAAGCTTTTTTTCTAAAGCAGCTTTTTATGTCATAGTTAATATTCCAGATTTTATGAAGGTCAAAAATTACTCAGTTGTGTAGATGAAGCATTAATCTTTTTCTACAAGATGGGCAAACAATACTTTGTTAAGAGGTTTATTTTCTACACCATGACATAGTGTTGTTTGATTTATCGGGTTATTTGTTTGATTACAATATAAAAATTAAGAAAAATTTCAGAGATGAAGTACTTTCTTTGTAGAGCAATGAATTTTAAAGAGCGTATTATATCAAACTAATGAGATTTTATGGGATAATTACTTAGGAAAATTACGTTGACCAAATTAGTGACTGGAGTTTAGACTAAGCCATGCAAAATGACCCAGCAGGGCTGAGTTAATCAGAGACTTAGCAAAAGTATGAATAATCTTAGGTATTAAACA
>NZ_JBALEQ010000161.1:0-117601 GCF_036917775.1 Nostoc sp. | reverse complement strand
GGCGGATGCTTTCAGGCTGACAAGATAATATTTTTAACCTCTAATTCCATTTGGTCTGCTTTCTCTCATATCGCTTTTAGTCTAAACTCCAGTCTCGTAGAGAAGGGCTACGCTTATGCAGTGTTTTTAGGCACTCACCTGTTAATACATCCCAAACTTTAATTGTCTCATCTTGGCTACCACAAATTAGGGTTTGACCATCAGGACTGAAGGCAACTGCCCTGACTTTATTGGTATTTCCCTGCAAACTTTTAAAGCATTTTCCCGTGTGGAGATACCATAACTTTACTGTTTAGTTTTTACTGCCACTAGCTAAAATTTGACCATCGGGCGCTATTTTTAAATATCAGAAAAAGTGAATGGGATGACTATTAAGTAAAGCTTCACAACTAAGGTTGAATCGGCACAAACTCATATTTATCAGTGCCAGGTATTTGTTGAACTTTGACTAAGAATATTTTATTGTTTATACGATCGCCTGATTGTAAAAACTGAATCTTTCCCGTTGCACCATCGACTGAAAAACTCTGACTATGCAACACCTTTTGTAATTCATCGCGTCTGTTGGTTCGTTGTAAACCTGCGATGATCGCCAAGGTTGCATCATAAGCCGTAGCTGTTCGCCAATTGACAGTTGCACCCCAAAGTTTTTGTGCTTTTTGCAGAAAGATGTTATTAGGAAATGCTGCGGGATACCAAGGTGCAGAGATTATCAGTCCGTTGATACCTTTGCCCTCCTTTAAGGTTTCGTTAGTGAAAAGTGTAGGACTACCAAATACAGTCAACTGCCCTTTATTAGATTCTGCCACCGCTAGACCTTGTTTTATTTTGTCTATATAAAGACCTAACACCAAGGCATTAGCACCGCTACTTACAGCTTGAGAAATGACAACACTAGGGTTAAAGTCACGGGCAGAAATATTGCACTCTGTAGAATTAATCTGACCGCCAGCAGCTTTTATCGCTTTAACAAACTCATCGTTAAACGACTGATTATCTATCCCTTGATAATCAACACAGATAAGAAAATTGGTTTTACCCGCTATTTTAATGGCGTAATTAGAGACGCTATCTGCTATGGATTTAACACTAGGAGCAGTGCGGAAGATATAATTGCCAACCCTGCTAAGATTTTGGGCAAAACTGGTGGGAGAGATCATCACTAACCCGTCTTTTTGATAGACTGGGGCTGCTGAGAGAGAAGCATTACTAGAATTATGTCCCACGACAGCTAAGATGCTGGCATCTTTGCCAAACCGAGTGGCAAGCTGTGCAGATTCACTTGGATCATTATCATCATTAGCGATCGCTACCTCCAAAGCTTCGCCATTGATACCGCCATTGCTATTCACCTCATCTTGAGCTTGGGAAACACCGCGCAGTATCTCTTTTGCTACATTTGGATTTGTCCCAATAGGTACGCTCACAGCAATTTTAAGCCGATCTCTTTTCTGACGAGCTTTAGCATTATTCAAATAAATCAATGCTTCTGGATCACTAGGATTTGTTCCTCGATATGCCTGCAATTTCCTAATAGCAGTCAGACAATCACCTTGAGCAAATGCTTTAACTCCAGCTTCTTTATCTGGGTTTGTATCTTGTTTTAATAAAATTTCTTCACCCAAGCTGATTCTGTCATTCAAACTATACTGCTCTTTATTAGCACAGTTTTGAGATGGAGGACGAAAGAAATATACAACATTACCACCAATAACTACTCCGATTATTCCGCTAATGCAAACTCCTATATAATATTTAAAATTGCTATTTCGGGAGCGTGGAGGAGTTAAGCTAGGTGAGTTTTCGGCAATTATTGGAGCTTCGATTAGCGCTATATCTTCATCTCTAAGCCCTAACGCTTGCTGAAGACGTTTCAAATCAGCATGAGTATTGTCACTAACAGATAATTTATCTTTAGTTGCTTCGATGAACGCCTTTTGATATTCCTGTAAATTTTCTTTGTAGTCTTGATAAGGTTTTAAAACTTCAGCCTCGATAGCAGAAGCTTCATCAGGTTTAAGTCCTAATTCTTTTTGTCGCTTAGTTAAAGAAATACGACCCATATTAATAATCTCACCGTCTCTTACCCAATAATCAACTTCTCGACGATATATGAGCTTGGGATCATCAATAGGTGCTTTAGCAAGGTTTATTTTATAGCCTTCTTTGATAGCATATATCTCCGGTTTCATTGCCGGAGTAGCTTCTTGTACTGCCTTAGTAGCATATTCATGTAATTCATCAACAGAAATCCAACCATCTTCATTCTTATCTGCTGCACCAGTCTTCAACCCCTCAACTATGTAGGTGGTGTAAGTTGAGGTATCTGCTCCTTGCTGTTCAAAAGAATATTGGGTTGAGGTACTAGATGTCAGAACAGCACGCCCTTCTCCACCCAATTGGTTTCTGATGTCAACAAAACCATCATTTTTCGCTGACATCCCCTCAGCAAATGCGCCACTAAAGCAACAATCGAGAATTACTACTTCGCGTTTGCAACGGCTATTGCTCATAACCCTATGTACAGAGTCAGCTGATACTGTTGTCGCCTTAACTAGCTCTCCTTTGTCACTTTTTTTAGTATTACAAGCAGCAAAGTAAAGGTTGCCCTTCTCATCTTTAATTCCATGGCCAGAGAAAAATAGCAGCACGAGGTCATCTCTTTGACGATCGCTAAATAGCCTCTCGATCGCCTCATCCATTGCTTGTCGTTGAGGATTTATCAGTAGTGTTACATCATCAAAACCGCCTATCTGTGGGTTTAGCAAAACTCGCTGCATGGCTTCGACATCTTTTGTCGCTGCTGGCAATCGGGTAAGACCAGGCTCATACTCACTGACTCCGATTAGCAGTGCAATTTTCGCCATCTCGTTATTCTTCCTTGCTAATGGAGTTTATGAGTTTCCTGCGATAAACTTTTGAGCTTGTTCAATGGCGGCATTTAACTCTTCCTGACTGCTAGCTTTCACCTTGAGTTTCTTACCGTTAGCCTCGACTTCCAATTCAATGGTTTTGTTGCCCAAGCGATCGCCCAAAAATCCCAACAATTTCTTAAAATTGGCAAGGCTCACCTCTGCCTGCAACACCCCTACCAAAAAGCCACCAACAGACTTGGCTCCTTCGGGTATTTCTGTAACTGCTACAAGTTCAGCATTTTCAACATCTAAGTCTTTGATTTCTCGCAGCAGATTCCGCACTTCTCGTTCTTGATCCTCTGCATCTAAATCTGGATTAGAAAGAGCGATCGTCAGTTTGACATTAGATTCAGAACTCATTTTGTGCCCTTTTAGGTTTTTCAGCAGTTGATGGTCAATAGTATTTCTGTAGTATATCGATTGACATCACATCTTCTATGTAAATTTCCTGAAACTTATTCAAGATTTTTTCAAAAACTCATAAAAATCAGGCAAAAATCTGGTATAAATACAGAATATTCCTCTTCAATAGCTTCAAAACTTAGAGGCAATCAACAGTATTTCATCTGACAAGTTGTTTCGATACAGTAGTTTGTTTTACCAAAGCTTGCGATCGCAAAGGAAGCTACTGACTTTATCCTTGTAACTTCCTGGCGATCGCTAGATCAAACTATTACAGGATGGCGTAAATGCAACGACGCTCTCAATTAACCAAAAAAGGGGCAAAATCCCCTTGTTAAAGGCGAACTTGCGCCACAGTTGTCAGGTCAATTAAAACAAATCCAAATCGGTTACAGCCCCAAGACTGCTAGAAGATACTAATTTGGCATATTTCGCCAATACGCCTTTGGTGTAACGCGGAGCCGGAGGTTGCCAATTAGCACGACGACGGGCCAATTCTGATTCAGATATATTCAACTGCAATGAACGAGCAGGTGCATCAATCGTAATACTATCGCCTTCTTCTACAAGAGCGATCGCACCACCAACTGCGGCTTCTGGAGCTACATGACCAACTACCATGCCATAAGTACCGCCAGAAAAGCGTCCGTCGGTAATTAATCCCACCGCATCACCCAAACCAGCCCCGATAATTGCTGAGGTGGGAGCCAACATTTCTCGCATTCCAGGGCCACCTTTAGGCCCTTCGTAACGGATGACGAGAATATCACCAGCTTGAATTTTACCCGCCAAAATTGCATCTAAAGAGGCTTCTTCCGATTCAAATACCCGTGCAGGCCCAGTAATTACGGGCTTTTTCACGCCAGTAATTTTAGCAACAGCCCCTTCCGTTGCCAGATTACCTCTGAGGATGGCTAAGTGTCCTTGAGCATACATGGGGTTATTCCAAGTCCGAATTACATCTTGATTGGCAGATGGTTCTTCGGGGATGTCTGCTAATATCTCTGCAATGGTTTGTCCGCTAATGGTGAGGCAATCACCGTGTAGTAAATCATGTGCAAGTAACATCTTCATTACTTGGGGAATACCACCAGCTTTGTGCAAATCTGTAGCGACATATTTACCACTTGGTTTTAAATCACACAAAACCGGAACACGGGCGCGGATTGTTTCAAAGTCATCCAGGGTTAAGTCTACATTCGCGGCGCGAGCGATCGCTAAAAAATGCAATACGGCATTAGTCGAACCACCCACCGCCATAATTACAGAGATAGCATTCTCTATAGATTTGCGGGTGATAATTTGCCGGGGTAAGATTTGTTTTTTGATGGCTTCGACTAACGCATAAGCTGATTTTTCCGTGCTGTCGGCTTTTTCGGCATCTTCGGCTGCCATTGTGGAAGAATAGGGCAAACTCATTCCCAGGGCTTCAAATGCTGAAGACATGGTGTTAGCTGTGAACATTCCCCCGCAGGAACCCGCGCCAGGACAAGCGCGACTTTCGACTTCTAATAATTCTTTGTTGTCAATTTTTCCAGCACTATATTGACCAACTGCTTCAAAAGAACTGACAACGGTTAAATCGCGTCCGTTGTAGTGGCCGGGTTTAATTGTACCACCGTAAACGAATATTGCCGGGATATTCATCCGAGCGATCGCTAGCATTGCCCCTGGCATATTTTTATCACAACCACCAATGGCTAGCACACCATCCATACTTTGCCCAGTACAGGCGGTTTCAATGGAATCGGCGATGACTTCCCGCGACACTAGGGAATATTTCATCCCTTCAGTTCCCATCGAAATCCCATCGCTAATGGTAATTGTACCGAACACTTGCGGCATTGCCCCAGCACTTTTTATCCCAGCTTCTGCCCTTTGTGCCAGTTGATTGATTCCCATATTGCAGGGAGTGATCGTGCTGTAACCGTTGGCTATACCGACAATGGCTTTGTTGAAATCTTCATCTTTAAAACCAACTGCACGTAGCATAGCTCGATTTGGCGATCGCTGTACTCCTTGCGTTACAACTTGGCTTCTCAAATTCTCCGACATTCTTTTTTCCTTCCCTGGCATCGTCGCTTGTATTGCGATTGTATTACCTGATTTTCTCATGTATACGCAGCGCGATCAAAGCATGAGCCAGCTATTGGTAAATAAAAAAAGGTATTCACTCTTGACAAATGAATACCACTTTATACTTTTTCAAAATTCTTGATGACGGAGATATTTTACCCAGGTAAATTTAGCCCAGTAACAGCGATCGCACCAGCGATCGCACTGGCACAAAGGGAAGTGATCGCTGTCCCAAATATCCACCATGCTGCATTGGCAACGGTTTTTTTGCTTTCTTCGGCTTGCTTTTTAGCTTGGTGTTGGATGGCTTTCAAACGTTTTTGGGTTTCTTTCTGGATGCGTTCGGCTCGTTGCAATACGCCATCCCGTGCTGTTTCTATTTGGTCGATAATCCGGTTAGCATCTGCCTCAGAGATATCTTCACGAGAACTGATCACAGCAACTAAAGTGTCACGATCAAATTCACTGAGGCGATCGCGCAATGCTTCAAATCCAGCTTGCGGATCGTCGAATACTTTGGCAAAGTCTTGCTTAATGCCTTCATAGTTGAGTTCAGAACGATCCAGGGAGTTAAGATAGTTGCGAACTTTGGCAAAAACTCCATCCAGCACTGATTGCACCTTCTGCTGAATCTGCTGAAATTGTTCGACAATGGAACTGCGAACAGAATCAATTTGATCCACAATCCGGTTAGCTTCTTCTTCTGAGATATCCTCACGTTGGGATAACAGCGCCACGATTGTGGAACGGTCAAATTTTGAAGCGCGATCGCTTAAACTTCCAATTCCAGCGCGGGGAGAAGACAACAGCAATTGTAAATCGCGTTTGATTCCTTCGGGGTTGAGTTCGTCTTTGTTGGTATTACGCAGATATTCTTCAAGATTAGCTTCAAAATCTAAAGCTTGTTGAGCAGTACGCTTTGCTAAACGTCGTGGCGCTCTGAGAATATCACCAATGGCATCTTGTGCACGATCAATGATCTGATTAACTTGCTCTTGGCTCAAGTCTCCGCGCTGACTCACAAGTTGCACCAAGGTTTCTCGATCAACATGAGATAAGCGATCGCGCAGTGCTAAAGCTCCAGCTTTGGGATCGTCGAGTAGTTTTTCCAAATCGGCTCTAATACCTTCTGGATCAAGTTCTTCCAAGTTGGTATTGCGGAGATATTCGGCGATCGCTTTTGTAGTTTTTTCGTACTGTTCTTTCGCCTGCTGCGGTACTTGCAAAATACTATCTCGGACTGATTCTAGCTGATCAAGAGTTTGATTTACCTGTTCTTCGCTCAAATCTTGACGCTGACTGAGCAATTGTACCAATGTGTCGCGGTCAAATTGCGATAAGCGCGATCGTAATAGGCTAATTCCGGCTTGCGGATCGTCTAGTAAAATTCTAAACTCACGTTTGATAGCTTCGGGATTGAGTTCGTCTTTGTTAGTATTCCGCAGATAGTTTTCAACTCTTTGACGCAGTTCATCGGCTTTCGCTTTTGCTTGTTCTTGCAATTCTCTAGCACGATTCAAGATATTATCGCGGTTGCGTTCGAGTTGACTAACTATATTATTAGCTTCTTCTTCGCTGACATCTTGACGCTGTTGCAGCAATTGGACAAAAGTATCGCGGTCAAATTGTCCGAAACGGCTACTTAAATCTTCAAACCCAGCTTCTGGATCTTCTACTAACTTGGCAAAGTCCCGTTCAATACCTTCAGGGTTGAGTTCTTCTTTCCCAGTGGAACGGAGATAATCTTCGATGCGCGTGCGGAAATTTTGCCCTTTTTCTCGCGCTTCGGCCTGTTTTACAGTCTCTAAAACTTCCAAGCGATCGCTTTCC
Organism: Nostoc sp.; assembly: GCF_036917775.1. Lineage (GTDB taxonomy): Bacteria > Cyanobacteriota > Cyanobacteriia > Cyanobacteriales > Nostocaceae > Nostoc. The sequence continues at coordinate 110,378 of NZ_JBALEQ010000161.1, read as the reverse complement.
ATTTGTTCGGCAATTTCTTTCACCCTGGGTTCACTGAGATCGTCTCGCTGGTTCAGCAAGTTGATGAAATATTCCTGATTGATTTCTTCTAACTCTCGTCTTACAGTTGTCGGATCTGCGTTTACGTCATAGATGACTTCTTTAAATTCATCTACTAGCGTAATTCGGTTAAAATGCCAAGGGAATGAATGCAAGATGTAGTCTTCGACATCCGCTTTAATCGTATTTTCAAGTGATATTGGCAATTTTGCAGATACTTGCTCAGTGGCTTGCTCTCTAAACTTTTGAAATTGTTCTGTTACTTGCTCGACATCGACATCTTGAACTTTTTCTTTCAGCTTTTGCAACTGAGTTGTAATTTTGTTCACATCGATATTAGACAGATTGACCCGTTCGAGAACTGCTGGTGCGGCAGCGCTCAAACCATATCGAATAGCTTGTTTAATTACACCATTGCCATTACCACCTCCAATTGTAACCAGTTGTTGAAGCCGTTCACCCAATTGCTCAGAATTCAGTTCTTCAGGAGTAGCAGACTTAAGTAAATTAATTACTTGTTCTGTGGGATTTTTGCGATTTAAAGCTTGTTGCCAAGCACCTTGAAATTGGTCAGCAATGCCATTGATATCTTCTTTAGATAAATCTGTACGAGTGCTGATTAAATCAACAAATGTTTGACGGTTAATATTTTGCAATAAATCGCTATTAGCAACGGATTGCAAATCTGTATCTTTAAGAAGCTGGTCAAATTGGTTGCGAATTTCTTTAATATCTAGCTTTGGCAATTGCAGAGAACTTAAAGAACTTTGGAGAGTATTTTTAATCCCTTCAGAATCAAAACCTGAAGTTAATTCTCGCCGAACTGCGGCTGTAATATCTTCCGCAGTCGAAACTAACTGTTTTTTCGCAGTATTAGCACCGATACCAGCAGTTGCTGTACCCATCAAAGCCTGAAAACCAGAAGTAACAGTATTAGAGATAGAACCAATTAAAGAACCTACGGCTGATGAACCCAACCAAATTACTAGTGAGAAATAGGTAGACCAAATGACTACACCAATAATTGCTCCTAAGAATGCACTTTCAATTAAGCTAAGTTTTACAGCTAGAAAGCAAGCAATAAATAATGCAATGCTCGCAGTTGTTAACACCCAAGCGCCAACTTTGCCTTGAACCTTACGAATTGTCTTACCTAAACTTTCTGATTCATCATCGGAATCTGAATCTATTTCCCAAGATGAAATTCCGACAGCAACTGAAAAGTTTGTGAATAACAATTGAAAAGCAAATGCCATCGAAACCCCAGCTAGCAATGCCACCAAGAATTTAGGCCCAGAAAAAAGTACTGATGCTTCTTCTGGAGTAAGTACTTCCTGAGCTAAAGTTATTGGCGCTAATCCTAAAATAGTTGGAACACTTTGAAACATAATATTTTCTCACTTGCACTCAATTAAATACCCATTTATAAAATGGCTTATTTATCAGCTTAATTATCAACTATAAAAGCTGACACTTTCTTAGGTAATAGGTTTAATTGCCAAAAGTTGTATTTTAAAATTTATTTGTTTAGCTAAACAAAACTTTTTAATTTGCTATTTTTGTCACATTTCTACAAGATAATGTTTTGACTACAAAATAAGATATATAAAAAGCAATTTAATTAAACAGCAGTTATTAAAAGGGCGAATTAGGGTTTTAGACAGAAGCAATCGAGATTTTTATGTCAATCTCTAGCCAAATTTTAAAACTAGAACATACTAGAACATATAAGTATTTATTAAAACGTAACTTTATATTTACTCATTTAGATAAAACTACCTATACCTAATGATAGAGATAAAAATTCTTCCAAGGGATTGATGAAACGAAAATCTAAATATGTATTAATAAGCGTATTGCAAGCTATAAATTTGTGAATAATTGATTGTTGCTGAGGAGAAAAAGATAATGGTTGTAGGTGTACATAAACGTGCTGTAGGTGTATTTTCTAATCGTCGAGATGTTGAACATGCGCTACATGAATTGAAAAAAGTCGGCTTTGACATGAACAGAGTTTCTGTCATTACGCAAGATGGAGACAGAGAAGATATTGCTGGGGCTGAAGTGCGCGATCGCGTTGGTGATAAATCTGATGAAGGTGCTAAAGTTGGAGCCGCTACAGGCGGTGCTTTGGGCGGATTAACTGGTTTATTAGTCGGTCTTGGTACTTTGGCAATTCCAGGAATTGGGCCAATTATGCTGGCTGGAGCCGCAGCAACTACCCTAGCTACAACTCTTGCTGGTGCAGGGATTGGTGCGGTAGCTGGTAGTTTGCTTGGTGCATTGATTGGTTTAGGAATTCCCGAAGAACGAGCTAGAGTTTATGACGAACGTGTAAGACGAGGACACTATTTAGTGATCCTTGATGGCACAGATACAGAAATCGCTAGAGCAGAAGCAATTCTCCATCAGCGTGGTGTCGAAGAGTTTGGTATTTACGACAACCCAGATGCGAGAAATGCTGATTATGTCGCTCCAACCCATAACGTAAATGTGGCTCATAGTGGTGTTGCTAGACGCGCGATAGGAGTCTTTCCTCATCGCCGAGATGCAGAAGCAGCACTCACAGAATTACGAGATGCAGGTTTTCCCTTAAGTACAGTCTCCATCATCGCTAAAGATGCAGACGGTCGTGGGATCGCTGGTGTAGATGTAGATCAAAACGTTGGAACAGGTAATAAAGCCGACGATGGTGCTAAAACTGGAGCAGCTACAGGCGGTGTTCTAGGCGGCTTGACTGGCTTATTGGTTGGTCTTGGAACTTTAGCAATTCCTGGAGTTGGGCCTGTGATTGCTGGTGGTGCAGTAGCAACAACTTTGGCTACAACCTTAGCTGGTGGTGCGATCGGTGCAGCTGCTGGCGGGATTGTTGGCGCACTGGTTGGCTTGGGAATTCCTGAAGACAGAGCGCAGGTATATAGCGATCGCTTCCAAAGAGGCGACTACTTGGTAATTATTGATGGTACGGAAGCTGAAATCCACCAAGCTGAAGCGATTCTCAACCGTCGGGGTATTGAAGAATTTGCTATTTATGATGCCACTGATTTAGGCGAACATCGGCCAGGTTCCGACCGAGTAATCCATCATGACACAGCAGTAGCTAATCCCATTCACCCCAATCACTCAACAGAGCCTCATATTAACGATCCTGCTGTAGTGATTGTTGACCGTCGTGATGAAACACTTTAATCCAAGTAGTTTTCACTGACATTAATTACACACAATTGCAAGAGCAAGAATTTAAAAACTTGCTCCTCACTTCACCCTAAAAATCAACAAATTTCACTTTCCGATTGCGAATTAAATCTATGAAAAAGCTAACCCCCTTCTTAATTAGCACCCTTTTAGTTTTTGGTGTTGCTGCTTGTGATAACGCTTCTAAAACAAGCGAATCGGCACCAGGTAATCCTAATGAAGCTCCACAATCACCGAGTGTACAGACAACAGAAGCTTCTCAAAAAGACGCACAAAGTGAAACTCGTAGAAGACAACTTGACGCTGATATCCGTGCCCGCGAACAACGAAATAAAGTCACCGGCGGCGATGCAGATAGAGCTAAAGGTGACTTATCAAGTGAAGTTCGTTCCAAGCTAGAGGCAAACATACCCAAGGGTCAATTAACAGTTGATGCCACACAGGATGGAGTTGTCACTGTCGGAGGAACTGTTAACAATCAGCAAGAGTTGGCTAAAATTGAACGTTTAGCTAAAGAAATCAAAGGTGTCAAAACTGTAATTGTTAAAGCAACTGTTGCCCCACCAACAAACTGAGCCAACTAACAATAAATTCAATTGAGTAGGTAGACAAAAATAAATTTATATTTTCCTACTCAGTCTTAATGGTCAGTTATACTTATTGCTGACCATTAATAATTGACAACTGACGACTTTAATAATTATATTTATTGATGCTCAGTTCAGTTACAGAAAATTTTGTAATCGTTGAAAAACTATGGAAACCGAACAACAGCAACGTCAATCCATCAATACTTCATTATCACAAGGTACGCTAGCACTTGAAGGTGTAGATGCAAATTTGCCAAAGTTACCGCCAGCATCGGAACCGGAATCTCAATGGCAGCAAATTAGCAGACAAGTTTCTCAATTTTTGGAGAAACTACCCACATACTTAGGTAGCTTTTTTCAAGACTATAAGCAGCCTCTAATAACTGTTGCTTTAATTTTAGCTGCCATTGTTACAGCAAAGTTAGTGCTAGCACTACTGGATGCAATCAATGATATTCCATTATTATCACCACTCTTTGAATTAGTTGGAATTGGTTATGCCAGTTGGTTTGTTTTCCGTTATCTACTAAAGGCTTCAACTCGGCAAGAATTAGTTGATGAAATTCAATCCCTCAAAAATCAGTTTGTGGGCGAATAAATTTCCCAACGATTCAACTAGTACACTACACTGTGGTAGAAGTTTGTCTACCTTTAAGACAAGGGGCTTAAGCTTCTTGTCTTAATAGTAAATATAAATTATTGTTATTTAACCTGACTTAATATTAATCTTTTGATAAATCGAAAGATAGAGGATGTAATCTTATTTTTAATTTTAAATCACTTCTAAAGATAGTAGTTCGGAGATTAAAAAAACATTAATCTAGTTTTTGAAGTTATTTAAATAGATTCTTTTACGAGGACATAAATTATGGCTAATGAAGCAGTTAAGAGAGATATAGATTCATCCGATCGCGCTGAAGCAGATAGTTATGATCGCGGCATTATTCCAGCCGAAACTGCTGCTCGGATCGAAAGAGAAGGCGGCAACTACAAAACACTCCCTACAGAAGAAAGGGAGGCAGATGTAGCTACAGATGACCAAACCGATCCAGAAAGTATACGCACTACTGACGGATACACCGTAGACAAAGAAGGTTTGTTGAACAACTATGCAGTTGAACCGGAAATGTACTACGAAGAACCAGGTGATGCACGCAAACAAGCAGCAGAAGATACTGCACAACGTGTTGAAGAACTTGGAGAAGTTAATCAAGATGAAGAAGGCAAGTTGACCGAAAAGGGCGACAAACGCGGTAGAGGCCCAGGAATAATTTAATTAACAACTATCCTTTTGGTGGGTGCAATTACACGTAAAAAGGCTAAATAGACAGTTTGTAGAGACGCAATTATAGTTATTGCGTCTCTATTTATATAGCAATACACTTGGGTTAACGCCAAACCTTGATTTCTCACTTGTGAGAAATCAAGGAGTGTGGGAGGTGTGGGAGGATGGGGAAGAAGTCTTACCCCCCACACTCCCCACACTCCTCTGCCTACAGTATTGTGAGAAATCCGGGCAAAGTCCTTCAACTGCGTTGGGCTTTGTGCAACCTATATAGCTCAGTGCAATTGCGTAACTAATTTTACAGGCGACGAAGCCAACTTGTTAAAAGTAGACTCATCTTTATATCCACACAAATTTTGCTGGATATAAAGTAAGTACCTGATTGAAATAATCTAAAAATATGGGGCTTTTAATATTTTCTGTTGCATTAGTTGCCATTGTTGCTCTAATTATCATTAATGCCTACAACGATTTAGTCAAGTATCGCAATCGTTACAAAAATGCTTACTCTCAAATCGATGTTCAATTACAGCGTCGCTATGACTTAATTCCCAACTTGGTGGAAACTGCCAAAGGGTACATAAAACATGAACGAGAAACCTTAGAAGCAGTTATTGCGGCTCGGAATTCTGCAATTAATGCTAGCAGTCGTGCCGCACAAAATCCCGGCGATCCGCAAGCGATGCAACAGTTGGGCAATGCTGAAGGAGCGCTGACGGGTGCGTTAAGTCGGTTGATGGTACTTTCAGAATCTTATCCAGAATTGAAAGCCGATCGCGCCATGACTCAGGTGATGGAAGAATTATCTTCCACTGAAAACCGGATTGCTTTTGCACGTCAGGCTTTTAATGACGCGGTGACACTTTACAACACCAAGAGCGAATCTTTCCCCAGCAATCTTGTGGCAAATACTTTTAACTTTACTGTTGCAGAATTGCTCGCCGAAGCGACTCCAGAAATGAGAAATGCTCCACGCGTGTCTTTTTAAATATCTATGAATTTCTTTGAACATCAGGATCGGGCACGCCAAAACACGCAACAATTAATTGGATTATTTTCCCTGTCGATCGCAGTCATGATTATGGCGATTTACATTGCCGCTTTATTTCTGCTCCGCATGGCTCCACGTGTTTGGTGGCATCCAGGGATATTTCTCTACGTGGCTGGGATTACAATAATTGCGATCGCAATAGGAAGTCTCTATAAAATTGCCTGTCTCCGTCAAGGAGGAAGCGTCATTGCTCAGGAGTTGGGGGGACAACTCTTACTCCCAGATATGGCAGATGAACAAGGGCAACAACTATTAAATATAGTCGAGGAAATGGCGATCGCTTCTGGTATTTCTGTCCCAGAAGTTTATCTCCTAGAAAGAGAAACCGGGATTAATGCCTTTGCTGCCGGATTTACGCCCAATGATGCTGTAATTGGTGTTACCCGTGGAACTTTACAACATCTAAACCGAGATGAGTTACAAGGAGTCATCGGCCACGAATTCAGCCACATTCTCAATGGAGATATGCGGCTAAATTTGCGTTTAGTGGGACTCTTGCACGGGATTTTGTTCATTTATTTAACCGGGGAATTGCTCTGGCGCATTCGCGATAGCTTCCGTTTAGGAAAGGAAGATAAGGGTTTACCTATCTGGGCTTTTGGTTTGGCACTAATGGCAATTGGCGGTATCGGATTAGTCTGCGGACGCTTGATTAAAGCCGCCGTCTCTCGCCAACGCGAATTTCTTGCCGATGCTTCGGCTGTACAGTTCACTCGCAACCCCAACGGACTTAACGGAGTCTTCCAAAAACTCCAACAGATGGATTCACGCTTGATTTCGCCTGGTGCGGAAGCGGCTAGCCACATGTTTTTTGGCAATGCCCTCAACCCCTCTTTCTGGGACAATATGTTTTCTACCCACCCACCTTTGGCAGAACGTATCCGTCGCGTTGGGGGTTTGAACGTCAGCAATTTGCCTGCAATGCCATCTCGCAATCAAATGCGTTCCCCTTCCCAGGAATCTCTAACAATGGGCTTTGCTGGCGGTTCCAACGCCACACCAGAACAGTTTGTAAACCAGGTGGGAAGCGTTACACCAGAGCATTTTGCTCATGCTCAAGCACTGTTATCGCAGTTACCAGAATCCCTGCGCTTGGGTGTACGGGAGCAGGAAAGTGCAATGGCGATCGCTTTTGCGCTAGCGTTAGATACAGAAAATATCGAGATCCAAGAACGTCAAATTGCATGGTTACGCGAGGTACAGCCTGCTGAGTTGGTAGACAAAACTCTAGAATCGAGTAACGAAATTAGCCAGTTAGATGCCAAAATTCGCTTACCACTTGTGGATTTGGCAGTACCCGTATTACGCCAAAATTCTGCCAAAGAATGCCAAAGACTATGCAAATGTGTCCACGGTTTAGCTGTAGCCACCGGAAGTTTATCACTATGGCATTTTGTGTTGCAGTTAATACTGTGGCATCGCCTCCAACCTAGTATAAATCCTGCATATACAACAACAGTAGAATATACCTCCATAGAACAGATTTGGCCAGAGAGCCTGTTAATACTGTCCGTAATTGCACGCGTTGGACACTCTCAACCCGATGCGTCCACCGAAGACATCGCCTATGCTTTTCGTTCTGGAGTTTTTCGGCTTCCCAAAGCCGCAGAACAAGAAAAACCAGACACGCCACCAAGCTGTAATTTCACTGAACTGAAGAAGAGTATTGAACGCCTCCGCCTTGCCAGTCCTAAACTCAAGCAAGCTATTGTAGATGCCTGCGCTCACACGGTACTATTAGATAACAAAGTTACACAGTCAGAAGCTGACTTACTAAGAGCGATCGCTATGACGCTAGACTGTCCCATCCCTCCATTTTTAAACCCTCAGCGTGGCATTTCAAAACAGAAACAATCTTCTCCGAAGGGAAGTTAATGTAACGAGTGAGACACAATTATTTATAACTAAACAAAAAAGTCCGTTTTTGCGGACTTTTCTATAGCTAGAAATAGCTGTTTAACAGGAAAATAACCCGTTGCATTATCATTACATTTACAAGCAATTGATTTATATTTCGATCTCGTTTTTTCTTGGCGTTCTTCTCTACGAGACGCTGCACGTTGGCGGTTTGTTCATTTTCACAACTCAAATAGGATTGCTATCTGGGCAAAAGAGTATCATATTGTACAAAAACTCTTAGCATTGACTAGAAGTATTAACTTGCTTAAAAAAGTTTAGACAAAATGCCAGCATTCTAGAAATTTGATTGCTATATTAGATTAAATAACTATTCTGGCAAGGATTAAAAAGCTGTGAGGGATGATTTACAGGGCTTGGAAATTAGTCAGGATGAACTGCAAAAGCTGACTAATTTACCTGTCAATGATCAACTTTTAATCATTACAAATCCTCTGAAAACCTTTGCAAAATTATACATCCAAAAAATTAAAAGTTCGGAAGGAGCTACTGTAGTTTTTATTGGTTTTGCTACATTTGTTTTTGGCTATCTTTTATTTGATATATTTCTTAAAATATTTGTATCATGGATAGCAATTCCATCCTGGATAGTATTAATTATATTAGGTCTTTGGGTTGGCGGTCTTACGCAAACTATCTTATATTTAATATGGAAAAAAAGAAGTAAAATTGTCAAGCTAAACATGACAAATTCTCTCCAAATCCTGTTAAACGATGTTGAAAGATATAATACTGTAATTAGAGCAATACATATCAATGACCAAATAGAAGAAGCTGGTAATCCAGAAGTGCTGATAAAAGAAAGGGAGAGTGTTCTCGCAGCACTTAATCTCACCAAAGCTGATTTAGTTCGCGCTTTGAAGACAGAAAGGATTTTGAGAGAAAATAAGAGCTTTATTCTTAGTAATACAGAACTATTCGTCAATAATTTAGCAACTTTAACAGCTATGCAAGTAAATGAACAGGCTACTGAGCATGGAAGGTTGCTCAACGAAGCATTACAGATTGCATTAGATGTGCAACACGAAATGAAACGATTACAGACTCAGGGTTAAAATAATTTGTAATGACTCTCTCTACAAGACGTTGTGGGGACTCGCTACGCTAACGTAATGACGTTCGTTGGCAAACAGTGTATTGCAGACAAGACTCAGTAACGTAATTCCTGATCGACAAATAGGTCAAACTAAGAAACTTCTTCTGATAGCCCAATTATGGATGGAGATTTAGACCTTAACTGTAAGTAGAACATCTGGAAAAAACCAAACTATGTTAATAAAGGTTAAGTGAACTAAAATCCTCTTCCCTCCTGCCTCCTGCCTGAACCTGATGATAATATTCACACCAACCTACTTAACTTAATTGCCTAATTGTTGGTGGCTTTTTCCATAATCCTTCCCACGGTAGCGATCCCCGGTCTAACATAAAGAATATCAAGAAAGTGATCGCTTATCGGCATGGACTGGAAAGAAGTCAGAGGTAACTGGGTAATCATTCCCCGAAATCCCATAGGTATCATCCATTTTTTAGGAGGTGCATTTGTCGCCACTGCACCACACATCACTTATCGCTGGTTACTCGAAGAACTGGCAAATAAAGGCTATGTTGTAATTGCTACGCCTTTTGTCAATACATTGGATCATACAGCGATCGCAAAATCCGTGCTGTTAAACTTTGACCGCACCCTGGAACGATTACATGATTCTGGAGCATTACGCAAGCTTTACTTCCCAATCTATGGTCTTGGACACAGTATGGGCTGTAAACTTCACTTGTTAATTGGTAGCCTCTTTAAAGTAGAACGTGCAGGCAATATTTTAATATCCTTCAATAACTACGCCGCCAAAGAAGCTATTCCCCTAGTAGAACAGTTCAATTCTACTTTGAACATTGAGTTTACTCCCTCACCGTTGGAAACTAACAAGCTTGTTCAAGAGCGCTACACTATCCGACGTAATTTATTAATAAAGTTTAGTAATGACACCATTGACCAATCAGCAGCTTTAACCAAAATATTACAAGGACGCTTTGATGACATGGTGACAGCACAAACGTTACCAGGAAATCATACAACGCCTTTAGGTCAAGATATTAAATGGCAAACTGGAACGTCTTTTACCCCCTTTGATGCGTTAGGTCAATGGTTGAAGCAAGGAGCATACCGCGACTTGAACCAGTTAAGAAGTTCTATCTTGTTGTGGATAAATCCTCTTGCACCTCCATAATTTTTTTATAACTGTCAAAAAGTCATAAATAAATTTGACTGGGAAATATAGAAAAATTTCAGCTACATTAACTAATGTAAGAATATTAACATTAGTTAATAGTAGGGGACTTCAGTTTTTTATTCTTGACTAGAGGCTATGCGAACAACTTAGGTCTAAAATCCTTACATTAAACCTTGAATTATTTACAATGTCCTACTGATTAATACATAAATACATCAGGTTGCAAGTCATTACAAAATTTAGAATTAAAAATCAAAGATAAAGAGCTTTTGCCTCCTATATTAAAACCCTTAGTTTTGTGCTTAATGAAAAATAAAACTGTTTTATTACTAACTAATTAACTTATATTATATTTTGGCTTTCTATCTTCGCAGCAAATTATTAACGAGCATTTCTTAGAAATTTTTATGTTTCAAATCCTAATAATTGATGATGATTATTCCATAAAAATACTTTTGAAAAGGATATTGGAAAAACAGGGTTATGAAATAGTTACTGCCAGTAGTGGCGAGGAAGGAATAGAAAAAGCGCTAGCTTGCCGTCCAGCACTAATTATTTGTGATTGGATTATGCCGGGGTTGACTGGTTTGGAAGTTTGCCAGCGTATTAAGACAGATCCAAAATTTTTTACCACATTCTTTATTTTATTAACATCTTTAGATTCAGTTGCCGATTGCGTCAAAGGTCTAGATGCTGGTGCTGATGATTTTATTTCCAAACCTATCGAGCATAATGAATTACAAGCGCGGGTAAGAGCGGGGTTACGCCTGCATCAGTTGAGTAGAGATTTGCAGGCTCAAAAGTTGCTTTTAGAATCAGAAATGTCAGAAGCAGCAGAATATGTGCGATCGCTGCTGCCTTTTCCTATGACTGAACCTTTCAATATAAATTTCCGGTTTATTCCCTCGCGGCAACTCGGTGGTGACTGTTTCGATTACTATTGGCTTGATGACGATTATCTAGCAATTTATTTACTCGATACTGCGGGACATGGACTCAAAGCTACTCTTCCCTCAGTTTCAGTGCTGAATCTGCTGCGTTCTCGTGCGCTCAAAAGTCTCAATTACTATCAACCTAGTGATGTGTTGAAGGCTTTGAATGATACCTTCCAGATGAATTATCAAAATGACAAATACTTTACGATTTGGTACGGAGTTTACAATCGAATTAACCGCCAATTAATTTATTCTAGTGCAGGTCATCCGCCAGCAGTTTTAATAACTGGTTTATCCCCCAGAAAGTCTGATGTTCAACTTTTGAAAACCCCCGGTATGCCAGTTGGGATGTTTCCAGAAGCAAAATATGTTGATGGGGTTTACAATATTGAAAAATTCAGCAGCCTTTACATTTTTAGTGATGGCGCTTATGAAATCACTAAATCAGATGGCACTCTTTGGAGTTTGGATGCTTTTATTCAGCTACTAGTTAGCTTACAAAATCCTGTTGATTGCCAACTCGATCACGTACTGAGTTATTTAATCGCTCTGAACTCCAAAGATGCTTTTGATGATGATTTATCTATTTTGCAAATTAAGTTTGATTAATTACGTATTGGATACTGAAACCTGATTAAATGCGTCTTGACTAGGGAATATTTCAAATACTTTATCCATATTAGTGAGTTCAAATAATATTCTGACTTGCTCATTAATTGAGCAGAGAACAAGCTTAGTATTTGCCGCCCGTAAGGTTTTAAAAGCTAACACTAAAGCTCCTAAACCTGAACTATCCATAAATATTACATCTTTAAAATCCACTAACACAATTTTCGCACCACTTTCTAAAATATCAGTGATATTTTGTCGAAATTCTTGTGAAGTTGTGGCGTTCAAATTACCACTGAGCTTAATAACTTTTACTTGTTCTCTCATAATTATGTCACGCTTATTTGTGTAAATGATGCTCTAATGCCACTATTTTCGCTATTATATACCCAACCTAGAGTATTTAAAAATGCTTTCAAAATTCAATCTAACATTAAAAATTGAGTAATAATTGATAATTAATCTGTATCGATAAAGATTCATTATAAATATTTAAATATAATGTTTTTGTAATTATAAAAAAATACTAGCTTAATTAAGCATACTTTTTCTACTACAAACAGACTAACTATAAATAACAAAATTGGTAAGTTGGCATGATAAAACCCATGTATGTTTAGTTGTGTAAAAACATTGGAATAACCAATTTTCCAGATTTTGCTGATTTTATGTTTGATCACAGATGTTGATTTTTAACGCCAACTTACTTCCATCTCATGGATGTAGCTATCTACTGATCTACAAGCTGAAGTTGTGACTTTTCAGATTATTTCCCAAATATTTTTTTATTTATGTCCGATTACTTACATTATGGAAATAATTTATCTCTGGAATGCGGCTCTAGAGCTAAAAATTTCGGTTTAAACAGCGCCAAGTAAGCTTAAACCTATATCAACGCTTTAACAGAACTTCTCAGAGGCGATCGCATCTGCAATTTTAGTATTCCCAATATCTGTCATTTTTCAACAGACAGCACAAAAAGTAAAGAGTTATGAATTTATAACTCCTAACCTTTAACTCCCTCAAACAGGACTGACTTTAGCTCTGTAAAGCAGCTTCTCACCTTGAAGATAGCCAGTGTAGCGCACCTTGACTATTTCTCCAGGTAATGAAGTTCCCTCCATCAGTTGGTGTAGTTGGGGATTATAAGGTAATTCTGCTCCCACTGGTGCGATCGCTTCCACTCCCCACGCCTGTAAAAGCTTTTCCAGAGGTTTTTGCACTAATGGCACTATTTTTACTGCTGCTAGCTGTGGATTCTCTTGGGCTTTCTGTGCTGCTGTTGGCCATTGCAATAATAAAGGCTCCAGCAGTTGTAAAGTTGACTGCTGGAGTTCTTGTAGTAATATCTCTTGCTGCTGTTCTAGTTGAAGCTGCGATCGCTGATACTCTTTTCTTAAATCTGTAATCTCTTGTAACAATTCCTGATTGGGCGCTGCTTTCTCTTGTAATAACTCTACGGATGAAAAAGTTGCGATTAATTCATTCAATGACATCTGTAGCACTGGTGACAGCTTCAGCAGCACATCTACCCGCATCTGCTCTAGCTTTCCTTGGCGTAACCGCAAAAGTTGCCGTTCTGAAACACCAGCAGCTCGACTTAGCGCTTTAAAACTAGAAATACCCACCTGTTGCATTAAATCTTGCAACAGGTGGGTATTGGGCATTGGGCATTGGGTATTGGGCATCCCTTCGGCTCCGCTCAGGGCAAGTGGGCATTGGGCATTGGGTATTGGGGATTGGGAATTAAGTTTTTTTTCAATTCCCAATGCCCTATTCCCTATTCCCTAATTCCTATTCTTCCAGTAAACTTCTCAACATCCAAGCGGTTTTTTCGTGTACTTGCATCCGTTGAGTTAATAAATCGGCAGTAGGCTCGTCGTTAACTTCCTCTATCACGGGGAAAATAGACCGTGCAGTTCTGACTACGGCTTCTTGTCCTTCCACTAATAAGCGGATCATCTCAACAGCTTTCGGAACCCCAGGAGTTTCTGGAATTGAACTCAGTTTGGCATATTCGCTATAGGTTCCCGGTGCGGGATAGCCAAGCGCTCTAATTCTCTCAGCTATTAAATCAACTGCTAAAGCTAATTCTGTATACTGGGTTTCAAACATCAAATGCAACGTTTGGAACATCGGCCCCGTTACATTCCAATGGAAGTTATGAGTTTTCAGATAAAGTGTATAAGTGTCAGCTAACAGACGAGATAAACCCTCGGCAATTTTAGCCCTACTCGCCTCGTCAATGCCGATATTTACATTTTTGACTGTTACTTTTGATGACATAATTTTCTCCTAATTAGGTTATATGTAATTGGGGATTGGGAATTGGGAATTGGGCATCCCTTCTCTGCGAGACCTACGCGAACGGCTCCGCTCAGGGCAAGTGAGAATTGGGAATTGGGCATTAGTCAGCAGTTAGCAATTATTATTCTCCCCTCTCCCCCTGCTCCCCTGCTCCCCCTGCCTCCCTATCTCATTCTCTATGCCAAGTGCATCTTTAAAACGCTACGGGGTGCTTTACGAACTCTGGCTAAAACGGTTTCTTTGCCTAAACGCTGGCAAGCTTCATACCGATGGCAACCAGAAAAGCCATAATATTGTCCATCTACTTCTAGGACATCAATAGGTTCTTGCTGCCCAATCTCCGCAATCGATTCCATTAAGGCTTGCACTTTATTTGGATCGTTTGCACGGGGCAATGGCCGTTTTATCTGATTTAATGGAATTTCTTGGACTCTAACCATAAGGAGTTTATCCAACTAGTTCTGTTTTCTGTCTCTAAATAAATCATAGTCGTTATGACTTCGTTTTGCAACCTATACTTGGGGCAAAACTGGTAATGGTATCATTGGAGCGCTCATGCGACAAAAAGACCGCACTGCAAAGCAATTGGAAAATAAGCTCCAACGCCGCATTAGGGGGCAAAAGAAGCTCAATATGCTGCGTGTAGCTTGCTTCCCTATAGGGGTACGCTATCAGGTAGCCATGAAATTTTTGTTTTGGCGTTTTTCCCACACTGTGCTGACGACATTTTGTCTATTGGGACTGACTGCTGCATCAGGCCCTGAGAGTAACATCCAGGATATAGAACTGAAAATTGGGATTGTGCAGCGATTTGGTTCACAACCCACAGTCAAACTGCAACTGGAACCCACAAAAGGCGATCGCTTAAAGCTAAAATTTCAAGTGGGCAACAAGCAGCAAATCCTGGTGACAAAGAATCCTGTAAAGCTGGAAACAGTTATGCAAGCTTTACCCCAGCCAGCAGTGGAAGAAATGGTAGTCTTAGGCACATACCGCACTTTTGAAACTGCCGAAGATAGTGCTAACAAATGGCGTTCTCAGAGAATAGAAGTGGAAATCGCCCAGCCAGAACGCTGGCAGGTTTGGGCTAAACGAGATGTTTATAGCACTCCTTTATTGCGACGCTTACTATTGCAGAACATCCAAGCTTCTACTAAAGATAAAGTATATCTTGATACTAAAGTTTTAAAACAAGTGCCGCAAGTTAGTTGGGTGGTGGATGGTAAACGCTATAGCCCAGATGATTTGGAAATCAGTACTGATAAAAACTTAATTCGGGTCAATAAAAGCGAAAAGCCAGAAAATGCTCGTCTTTATTCTGGACAGATGAATTTGCAGCCAAATGCTTACGGCACATACACTTTAGTTAACCAAGTCCCTCTAGAAACTTATTTACGTGGGGTTGTCCCTTACGAAATAGGAACGGATGCACCGAAAGCAGCGCTAGAAGCCCAAGCAATTCTCGCCCGGACTTATGCTTTAAGAAATTTACGCAGGTTTGCCGCAGATAACTATCAGTTGTGTGCCGATACTCACTGCCAAGTTTATTATGGGCTAAATGGAGCTGCGGCTAAAACAGACCAAGCGATCGCCTCCACTAGGGGTAAGGTAGTAACTTATAAAAACGAACTAGTAGATGCCCTGTATTCTTCTACCACAGGTGGTGTTACTGCTTCCTTCAGCGATATCTGGAATGGCGATGATCGCCCCTATTTGCGCCCTGTACTAGATGCTGCAACTAATTTTTGGAACTTGTCTAAGCAGAGTTTGGCAGATGAAAAGAACTTCCAGAAATTTATTAATATCCAACAGGGATTTAATGAGAGCAAATGGGATGCTTTTCGTTGGCGCAGGGAAACCCGTTTAGAAGATATTATCAAGGACTTGCAGAAATTTTTGCAGGTAAAAAACAGTCCTCATGCCAAATTTAAGACAATTCAGGCTATGGCAGTGGTGAAGCGAAGCGAGAGTGGACGCATCTTGGAACTCGCGGTTAAAACTGATCAAAGCACCTTTATTCTCCACAAAGACGAAGTTCGAAGCGCCTTTGCTGCTCCTACAAGTACGTTTTTTTACTTAGAACCTCTGAATAAAGGCAAACCAGAACTGTGGGGATACGCTTTTATTGGTGGTGGATTAGGACATGGAGTTGGCTTGAGTCAAACTGGCGCTCAAAATCTAGCAAAACTAGGTTGGTCAAGTCCAAAAATTCTCCAATTTTATTATCCTGGTACTCAGATTCAAGTTCTCAACAAAGAGATTAAATTCTAAGCTAATCGCTTTTTACAGCAGTTCGCTTTTTGAGTGAGGTACAAAATACAGGACTCAAAATTAGATAGAAAAAGTTTCTACCTCTTACCTCCTGCCTCTATATTGAGGTAGGCATAAGGAGTCAACAAAAGGCAAAATTGCTGAGGTAGAACTCCATACTAAAAAAATTAAGCAGGAACACTAAATTTACTGTGTTCCTGCCCAACATGAAATCAGTCTTTTTTTCAAAGTGGCTTTAAGAGACACACACAAATTGATGCTTAGTCTTGCAACATTAAGACGTTGGACGAGCGCTCAGTCAAGATGTTGAATAACTATAATCACCAATAGAAATAGGTATTTGGCTATTTAGTTTGCTCTTAATAAAGTTCTTCTTCTTTGTGAGTTTCGATTGTGACATTAGAAGTTGGGTAAGCAACACAGGTCAGTACATATCCAGCTTCTATTTGATCGTCATCTAAGAATGATTGATCGCCTTGATCAACAGTACCTGATACGAGTTTACCTGCACAGGTAGAGCAAGCACCAGCACGACAAGAGTAGGGCAGGTCAATACCAGCTTCTTCAGCTGCGTCTAGAATATAGGTATCGTCCTCAACATCCAGTGTTGTATTCAGCCCTTCAGCCTCGTTGACTAGTGTCACTTTATAAGTTGCCATTGAGTAATCCTCTCTTTTATGAACGGCAGTATAAGTTATCTTAAGGCAAAGGTCGCGGCTGTTCTTGAGAATTAGCCGCTAGTTTATATTTGCTTCAATTCTGATACTACGAGAAAAATCAAACTATGTAACTCGAAATTGAACCCGATTAGTAATGAAATTTAGTTGCTTAATCCCGATAAGTTTTATTTATGTATTTACTGCCCTAGTTGAGCTGTGATAATAAAAAACTATGTTCTAGCTAAGAAAACATGATTAAATTTGATGTTATTTAAATTTGCAGCAAGGTTTTATATCCATACGCTCGGACTTTTGTCAAGACAATCAAGAAACTAAGGAAGTTTGAAATCAAGAAACTTCCTGCAACAACTCGGAAAATTTAAAGACTAATAAAAACCGATTTTTAAGCAGGTTACATAATGGGTTTGTGCCAAGTTTTTATGTAGCAGGATCATGTATAATTCAGGAGCAGCTTTGGAAAAAGCAAGAGTGCGTGTAGGTTTGGTAGGTACTGGGTATGCGGCAAAGTTCCGGGCTGAAGCATTGCTCAATGATGAACGATCGCAGTTGATCGCGGTTGTTGGTCATACCGCAGAAAAAACAGAAGCCTTTGTCAGAGAGTACCAGATTAAAGCATTAAGTTCTTGGCAAGAGCTAGTAGAGCGTGAAGACGTAGACCTAGTAGTGGTTTGCACTGTTAATCGAGATCATGGTGCGATCGCTCGTGCAGCACTTACAAATGGCAAACACGTAATTATAGAGTATCCCCTTTCGTTGGATGTAGTCGAAGCAGACGAACTGATTGCCCTAGCCAAAGCACAAAAAAAACTCTTGCACGTAGAACACCTAGAACTTTTGGGTGGTTTGCATCAAGCTTTGAAGCAAAACGTAGCCAAAGTTGGTGAAGTGTTTTATGCTCGGTACAGCACCATCAATCCCCAAAATCCTGCACCCCGTAAATGGACTTATAACCACGAGTTGTTCGGTTTTCCCTTAATTGGGGCCCTGTCTCGCTTACATCGCCTCATTGATTTATTTGGTACAGTATTTACTGTTAACTGTCATCAGCGATATTGGGAAATAGAACCGGAATATTACCAAACCTGTTTTTGTACTAGTGAACTGTGCTTTAACAGTGGACTTTTAGCCCAAGTAGTGTACGGCAAAGGCGAAAGTATTTGGCAATCAGAACGGAAGTTTGAAGTTCACGGTGAAAAAGGTGGTTTAATTTTTGATGGCGACACCGGAATATTCGTACAGCCAGGGGAAACAACACCTATAGAGGTTGGCCCTCGCCGGGGTTTGTTCGCCAAAGATACGAGTATGGTGTTAGACCATCTTTTTGACGGGACTCCTTTGTATGTTACCCCAGAGCAGAGTTTGTATACCTTAAAGGTTGCTGATACTGCACAAAGAGCTGCACAGACAGGGTTAACTATGTTTATGAAAGATACTTTAGATAAAAGTTAATGAAAACTGAAATAATTGTCGTTTTATCCCAACGAGAAATAGAGAAAATGCGTCAAGCTGGGCGTTTAGCTGCTAAACTCCTTCAGCATCTCGAACCGTTTGTGAAGCCAGGGGTTAGCACTCTTGAACTAAATGATGAAGCCGAACGTTGGACGCAAGCGCATGGAGCAAAAAGCGCACCTCTTGGCTATAAGGGTTATCCCAAATCGATTTGCACCAGTGTCAATGAGGTAATTTGTCATGGCATTCCTAACGCCAAGCAAATTCTCAAAGATGGTGACATTATTAATATTGATGTAACGCCCATTGTTGAAGGGTATCACGGCGATACATCCAAGACATTTTTTGTTGGTACACCTTCGGCAAAAACCAGAAAGCTGGTAGAGGTGACAGAGGAGTGTTTGCGCCTGGGGATTGCTGAAGTTAAACCTGGGGCACGTATTGGCGATATTGGTGCAGCTATTCAAGAGTATGCTGAAGGGCAAGGCTTTTCTGTAGTGCGAGATTTTGTTGGACACGGTATCAGTAACATTTTCCACACTGCGCCGGATGTTCCTCATTATGGTACTCGCGGTAAAGGCAAGCGCCTGAGACCGGGGATGGTTTTTACTATTGAGCCAATGATTAATGAAGGTACTTACGAAGTCGAAGTTCTCAGCGACAAGTGGACTGCGGTAACGCGCGATCGCAAGCTTTCTGCTCAATGTGAGCATACCTTAGCTGTAACTGAAGATGGCGTTGAAATTCTCACCCTACCTGAAGGCGAGAATTACTGGAACCTAGATAAAACAGCTAGTTAGAATAATTAAGAGCAGCAATACCTGCTCTAGTTCTGAACCTGGAAGGAAAAATCTTGATGGTTTCAGCCACTATTAATATAAGCAATCTTAGTTCTGAGGCATTCGTTGCTGGCTATCTGGATGATGTGTGCTACGAGTTAATTGATGGAGAATTAATCGACTTAGAACCCACTGGACTTCATGAACAGGTAGCTGGGTTAATTAATCGTAAGCTTAACGTAGCAATTGATCTGCTCAACTTGCCTTGGTTTATTCCCATGAAATGCCTAATTAAGCCATTAGGTCAAAATTCAGCCTTTAGACCCGATGTTGTGATTCTCGATCAGACGGCTTTGGCAAATGAACCTTTATGGAAAACTGAGCCAGTTATTACACTAGGCAAGTCTGTAAAGTTAGTAGTAGAGGTTGTCAGTACTAATTGGCAGAATGACTATGCCCGGAAAGTGGAAGACTACGAAGCTTTGGGCATAGGGGAGTATTGGATCGCAGATTATCTAGGTCTAGGAGGCAAACGCTACATTGGCTTATCCAAAGAACCTACAATCACGATTTATCAGTTATTAGATGGAACTTATCAAGCACAACAGTTTAGAGGAACAGAACGCCTCATCTCCCAAACGTTTCCAGACCTGAATCTGACCGCAGAACAGATATTTGTTGCGGGTCGCTAGAGTTAGAGATTGAGGAAAATATAGTATTCGTTGGGAATAAACATTTACACTTTTTAAAGCTAATAAAAAACATAAGTGCAAATTTTACCACCTAAAAATCAATATTTATTAAATGATAAAGTAAAACATATATGGAGGTAAAATTATGACTCAAGCGTTGCCCAAATTACTCACCTTCAACGAATTTATTGAATGGTATCCCAATGACGCTAAACGCTATGAATTGCACAAAGGAGTAATTATTGAAATGCCACCCCCAACCGGAGCGCATGAAAAAGTTGTTGCGTTTTTGTCGCGGAAATTAACCGTGGAGTTTGATCGTCTTAATTTACCCTACGGAATTCCCAAAACTGCATTTATCCAAACTCCTTCAGCTGAATCCGCTTATTCGCCTGATGTGTTGCTGCTAAATCTTGATAATCTCGACAATGAACCGCTTTTTCAAAAACAGTCAACAGTAAGCCAAGCAGCATCAGTTCCAATAGTTATTGAAGTTGTTTCAAGCAACTGGCGAGATGATTACTACAATAAACTTAGGGATTATGAAGAAATGGGAATTCCCGAATATTGGATTGCTGATTATGCTGCATTGGGCGCAAGAAAGTTCATCGGCAATCCAAAACAACCCACTATTTTTGTATGCGAATTAGTTGATGGCGAATATCAAATGACACCTTTTCAAGGCAACACAGCGATTTTTTCACCTACATTTCCTCAATTAAATTTAACTGCACAACAGATTTTTAATGCGGCTAACTAATTTTTGATCTAGTCTTTAAACACGCAATAAATCACGTGTTTACATTAATGTTTTTGGCTTATAGCAATTTTATTTAAGTTGTGAAAATATAGATTAGGAAACGAACCGCCAAGGCGCAGAGAACGCAGAGAGAAGAAAGAGATGCTTAACTGAACTGTATTGTCTTATAACTATCTTCCCAACTTATTAGGAATACCTTCACAACCGCCAGGAATAGTAGCTCTAGTTTTTTCGCCACCCCAAGTACAACAGTAGCAACGTGCAGACTCAGACATCCGTTGCACATTACTGAAATCGGCATTTTCCACTACAGCGCCAGTTTGTTCGCCGGTTTCATAATCTGGCGGTTCAGTTCGACTGCGGGGTGATGCTTTATCTACTAAACCGTAGAATAGTCGAATGCCGTTTATGTCGGCACCAGTGAGATTAGCATTATATAAAATTGTGCGGGAGAGGTTGGCTTTTACTAAGTCACAACCGGTCAAATTAGCACGGACAAGATTAGCTTCGCTCAGATCAGTCCAACGTAAATCAGTACCAGAAAGGTCTGCTGCGGCTAGCATTACACCTAAATCGATGACACGCAAACCTTCGAGGCGGTCTTCTGCGTATCCGCCAGTCCCATCAAGAATGGCTCGACCTAATAAGCGATCGCGTTTTAGGGGTGAAAGCAACTTGGAACGTGAGAGAAAGCGGAGAATTTTCGCTTTACCACTACCATCAACGCTACTTAAAATTGCCGCAGTGCGTCCTTCAGCGATCGCTCTTTCTTGGGGCCAATCTTCTAATAATCCTTCTTCATCTAACACCAAGTCTGAAATGCCTTGGAAATAGGAATCAATTGTCTGTTGCTGGGTAATAATATTTTGCTGAACTGTGAGCAGGTTTTGCTGAATTGTCAAGTCTTTGGAAATTACATATTGTCGCCACGCTACATAAACGGCAATGATGGCGATGAGAATTTGTCCCAAAGCACCAAACCAATCTGCTAGGGTTCCAGCAATATCCCAGTTAATTTTGCGTCCTAAAACAAGTAAGCGATCGCCCACACCTGTGAACCTAATCAAGCCGATGATGGCTACTAGTAATCCTAAAAAGGCTACAAACAGAGTGCGTTCTTGGGGTGAAAACCACTCATCTAAAACTTCTTGGAACCAAGGCAATAATATCGCTAAGGATAACAGCAAAGTTATTAGCGTTCCGATAATACCAACGATCCAGTTATTGAGGATAATTCCAGTAAAGGTAATGGCGATCGCTATTAGAGTAATTAGCAATGCCCTTGGCTTAACTGTGAATTGGCTGGTAATGGGTTGCTTAAAGTCAGAACGAGCTTGTTTTAAAGCAATTGTATGTTGCGGAGATTGCAAAGACCCAATCGCCGCTAGTACTTCTGAGGTTAGGTTTTTTTCAGTTGAACTACCGTCAAAGTCATCCGGTTGCAAATCGTTTTCGGGGACTGGTTCTGGGGTTGGTAGATTAGAGGAATCGGATTCAATCGTCATGTTTTCTATTTTGCCCCTTCAATCCTGGTTATGCAGCATTCCTACCGGAGTAAATCGTTAAAAAACAGGCTGAAGATTATTCTGCTTGTGGCAATTACAACTATTGCCCTGACAGTCATTGCCAGACCTGTTGCTCACCTGACTTTAACAGCTTGGAGCGATCGCGATGACCGTCAACCCCTGCCTCCTGGCACGGTTGATGATGCCAGTCACCTGAATCAGACACAGGTGACAATTAAGCAGGTTAAAAGTCAGCCTGGAGTTACTGAGGTGCTACTACAGTCTGTACTTAGAGATGCTTTACGTCAAGGTAAGAAGGTAGCGATCGCTGGTTCCCGCCATACGATGGGTGGTCACACTCTGTATGCTAAAGGCATCTCCCTAGCGATGCTTAACTTCAACCGGATGCAATTCAATCCGGCGACTAAAATTCTCACGGTGCAATCAGGGGCTAAATGGTCTGATATTATTCCTTACCTAAATGAACGTGGCTATTCTGTCGCCGTCATGCAGTCCAATAACGATTTTTCTGTTGGCGGTACGATGAGTGCCAATGCTCATGGTTGGCAACATAATAGTCCCCCCTTTGCTAGCACGGTCGAAAGTTTCCGGTTAATGCTGGCAAGTGGCAAGGTTGTAGAGTGTTCCAGACAGAAAAACCCAGAGTTATTTTCTCTCGTTTTAGGCGGTTACGGATTATTCGGGATTATTCTTGATGTGGATTTGAGAGTAGTACCCAATGAGACCTATATAGCTGAACGGTTCGTGATTAAAAGCGAAAACTATATTGATACCTATCGGCAACGGGTAGATGGGGCAACCAATATTGGTATGGCATACGGTAGACTTTCTGTTGCACCGGAAAGCTTTTTACAAGAGGCTATTCTCACTACTTACCGCCAAGTTCCCCAAGGAACTCAGGCTATTGTCTCTTTAGAAAAACAGTCAGATTCTGGATTACCTCGGACGGTTTTTCGGGGCAGCATTGGCAGTGACTATGGCAAAAACTTGCGCTGGCAACTAGAAAAAATGGTTGGGGGAGAAGCTGGAAATCGGGTTTTGAGAAACCAGATTCTCAACCGTCCCTCTACCTTATTTGAGAATCGCCGCCAGGCAGAGACTGACATCCTGCATGAGTATTTTATTCCCCCTCAATCTCTGGAAGCTTTTTTAGAGAAGTGTCGCGTGATTATTCCTCAGTCCAAAGGGGATTTGCTCAATGTTACGGTGCGAAATGTTCACGAAGATAACGACAGTTTTCTCAGATATGCCGATGGGGAAGTTTTTGGATTGGTGATGCTTTTTCATCAGCAACGCACTCAAGAGGGGGAGGCGAAGATGGAGGTAATGACCCAGAAACTGATTGAGGCAGCCCTCGCAGTCGGTGGTAGGTATTATCTACCCTATCGTCTTCATGCTACACCTGAACAATTTCGTCGAGCTTATCCACAATCGGCTAAATTTTTCGCTCTCAAGCGCAAGTATGACCCGGATGGGGTTTTCCAGAATTATTTTTATCTGAAATACGGCAGTTAAAAGGGAATACGGTTTGGTTAAGGCTTAACGCTTTGTCAAAGTCAATTTTTTTAACGAACCGCCAAGGACGCAAAGTACGCAAAGGAAGAGAAGGAAGAAATAAGGAAGAAATTCTTATGTATTGAGTTAAAAGGGGGTATCTCTGACTAAGACATTAGTTGACTGTTTAATTCTGTCCGAAGTATTGATATATATTGTGGGGTGGGCATCTTGCCCGCTCTGATTAATCAGCGTGCAAGATATCCACCCCACAGAATTGAGTAATTTATTTGTTGGAATTCCCAGTCCTTTGCCCTCAATTAAGGTGCAAGGGCATTACCCCGAATTAGACTACCAATGGTTTTGGCAGTAATCTTCAATTGGGTGATGGGATTAGCTGGAACAACCGTTTTATACAGATAGCTATCGAATGTTAGCCGTTGTACATCGAGGTCATCACACATTTCCACAAACGCTTCGCGGGTAGCGTCGGAACGATAGAACACACTTTGCAGAATGTCCAGCACTTTGTAGGTGAGTCCGTATCTTTTATCCCAACGCTTCAGGTAAACCTTGAGGTCGCCTTCTGTAGGAATCCGGCTACCACCGTTAGAGGTTTCTACAATGGTTTCGGCACACATCCGCCCAGATTTAGCGGCAAAATAAATACCTTCACCAGAAGACTTGGTAACATAACCAGCAGCATCTCCCACCAAAGCGATGCGACCAACAACACGACGGGGACGGGGATGTTCAGGAATTGGGTGGGCTTCGACTTTGATGATTTTACCCCCTGCCAATTTTTCGGAAGCACGGGCGCGAATACCAGCTTGTAACTGTTTGATGCTGGCTTTGTTGATGTGCATTGTGCCAGTACCGACAGCTACGTGGTCATATTTGGGGAAAACCCAAGCGTAGAAATCGGTCGAAACGTCATCACCGACATACATTTCGGCGAGGTCGTTGTAATAGGCCATTTTGTCTTCGGGTAAGCGAATTCGCTCTTGGAAAGCGATCGCATAATTGTAATCCCCAGCGTCCATTTCTTTGGCAACGCGAGAATTAGCCCCATCCGCCCCAATGATTAGATCCACCTTCAGGGTTTTGGCAATTCCCTGTGATATACCTTCTGTATGGTCAACGTAATGGATGGTATAGGGATCGGTATTGTTTCCTGGTATATCAAGTTTATGAACAGTGGCATTAATTAAATTTGCACCTAATTTTGCCGCGCGATCGCGCAAAAAGCCATCTAGCACTTCCCGGCGGCACATTCCTATATATTCATCTTCATTTACCAGATTGATATCAACTTCCCGATTAGAAGGTGAAATCATTTTCATCTTCCGTACCCGGCGATCGATAATCTCTGGTGGTAAGTCAAATTCACTCACCATACATAGGGGAATTGCGCCCCCACAAGGCTTTGCATTGTCTAGCTTCCGCTCAAATAGGTAGGTTTCAATCCCAGAGGCTGCCAGTGTTTCAGCGGCAGATGAACCAGCAGGGCCTGACCCAATAACAGCAACCCGTAGTGTCAAAGGTCTTTCTCCCAAATCTTCACATTTACCGAGAGCATACTACCACGGTCTTTCTAGTGATTTGGCGCTTTTCCTCTAGGTTTCTGCTTAAATGCAATATTCCTTAATGTTTCGATACGAATTGAGATTGGGAATAGGGCATTGGGAATTGGGAATTAGGTATTGGGAAGAATGAAGAATATTGCCTAGTCGCCAATCCCAAAATATGCAGATTTCCTTGTTCGATTCTTTTGCTAGACAAGTTAGTGCCGCCGCAATTACCGGATATCAAAAGCACATTTCTCCACACAAAGGTTTTGCTTGTGCCCACAGAATATTATATGGCGGCGAATCTTGCTCTGGGTACTTCAAGCGGGTAATTGCTAAGGAAGGTTTAAAAGTAGCATTAGTCAATAGTCGTGAACGATTTCAAGCTTGCAAGGAAGCTAACCAAATTTTGCGTAAATACGCAGCAACTTGTCGCTACGTATCTATGTCAATCGAAAATTCCGAAGAATCCCCAGAGGAAGAAGCAGAAACACAGCAACGAAAACAAGCATCTGGTAAAGTTGGTCAAACATCCTCATTTATTAACAGCAACAATACTGAATGTTTTGATTGTGCCGATTTGGGCTGCAATTGTGCCGAGATGCTTAATATGGCTCCTGATTGTAGTCCCCCGGATTGTGGTGCTGCTGATTGTAGTTCCCTTGATTGCAGTGGCGCTGATTGTAGCTTCCTCGATTGCGGCAGCTGCGGTAGCTAAATTTTGTTCATACACAAATAACGATGTATGGTATATGTAAGACACAGTAATCCTACCAAGGATCTGTAGATTTAGTTGCAGAGGTATAGCAGCAGTGGGCATAGTAGTTGAGAATGTCTCCAAACAATTCGGGAGTTTCAAGGCTGTTGATGAGGTTAGCCTGGAAATTAAGAGTGGTTCGCTAGTTGCGTTGCTTGGGCCGTCGGGGTCTGGTAAATCTACGCTACTACGGTTAATTTCAGGTTTAGAAATGCCAGATAGCGGCAAAATCCTGCTTACCGGTAAGGATGCTACATATCAAAGCGTGCAGCAGCGCAATATTGGCTTTGTATTTCAGCACTATGCCCTATTTAAGCATTTGACTGTCAGGCAGAATATTGCTTTTGGCTTAGAAATTCGCAAGGCACAGCCAAAGAAGATTAAGGGAAAGGTAGAACAATTACTAGAGTTGGTGCAATTGAGTGGATTAGGCGATCGCTATCCATCACAACTTTCTGGTGGTCAAAGACAACGGGTAGCCTTAGCAAGGGCATTAGCAGTAGAACCTGAAGTGTTACTCCTAGATGAACCCTTTGGCGCACTTGATGCTAAAGTCCGCAAAGATTTACGGGCATGGTTACGCCGCCTCCATGATGAGGTTCATGTTACCACGGTTTTTGTCACCCACGACCAAGAGGAAGCAATGGAAGTTTCCGATGAAGTTGTGGTCATGAATAAAGGGCGCGTGGAACAGGTAGGGACACCATCGGAAATTTATGATAATCCTGCCACCGCATTTGTGATGAGCTTCATCGGCCCGGTAAATGTATTGCCCAGCAACTCGAAGATTTTTCAAAGTAGCGGGTTTGATGCGCCACATCCACAAGTATTTTTGCGCCCGCAAGATGTGATTTTAGAAAAGGCTGCTAACGGTGCCACTACACCTGCAACAGTGAGC
This sequence comes from Nostoc sp., assembly GCF_036917775.1. Taxonomy (GTDB): domain Bacteria; phylum Cyanobacteriota; class Cyanobacteriia; order Cyanobacteriales; family Nostocaceae; genus Nostoc. The sequence goes on along the minus strand of NZ_JBALEQ010000161.1, from coordinate 83,348 downwards.
CGATTGATACATTTGGGTTGGGAAATTCAGGTAGAATTAACTTTCGATGATGGGCAAGTGGTGATGGCGCATTTAACGCGCGATCGCTTTAATGACTTAGAGTTAGAACCGAAACAACGTGTATATGTCAAGCCAAAGGATGCGAAATCCTTCCCAGTATCTTATTCAATTTAGACTTTTGCCAGTTTCCCAATGGTCGAAACCCCTAGTTAATCGCTGTCTAATTCAGCTATTGGCTAGGGGTTTTAATCTTGCGTAGGTCGGCGTAATTAAAGCTAACTGGCTAAGGCTGTCATTTTTCATTGGTAAGGGTTTTAAGCCTAAACCTCGTCTACCTTGAGAACTATAGTTTTGTAGGCTGGGTGCAGCTTTAGCGTAACCCAACATAAAATTTGGTGGTAATGTTGGGTTGCGTTTCACTTCACCCAACCTACATAAATATATCTTTTAAAAAACTCGAGGTTTCAACATAGATGAGGTTTATTTCCATTTCATAAATCACAACTTTTCAAACATCCTCTTAGGCTATAGGAATCCGGTTTGATTTCTGAAAATATACGTAGGATGTGTTAGCGACAGCGTAACGCATCAAACCCATGATCATAGTGCGTTACGAACTCCGTTCTAACACACTCTACATACCTAATTTTGTTCAAAAATCAAATAGTAATCCTATAAAGGGATAACAACACCGAAAATTACAAGATGAAAACCCTAATTATTGACAATTATGACTCTTATACTTTTAATCTTTACCAATTAATTGCAGAAGTAAATGCAGAGTATCCCACTGTGATTTACAACGATCAATTTGCATGGGATGAACTGCAACATTGGGAATTTGACAACATTGTGATTTCACCAGGGCCAGGCCGTCCTGAGAATCTAAAAGATTTTGGGATTTGTAGTCAAGCTATTCAAAATACCCAAGTGCCACTTTTAGGTGTTTGTCTTGGACATCAAGGACTTGGTAATGCGTATGGAGGAAAAGTTATCCATGCACCTGAAGTTCAGCATGGGCGGATCAGTGAAGTTTATCACAGTGGTTCTGATTTGTTTGTAGAAATTCCTTCTCCTTTCTCTGTTGTGCGCTATCATTCTTTGCTGGTTGCACATGACCTACCAAACTGTTTAGAAAAAGTAGCGTGGACAGAGGACAATCTGGTGATGGGAATGCGCCATCGAGCTTTGCCGCTATGGGGTGTGCAGTTTCATCCAGAGTCAATCTGTACTCAATATGGACAAACCTTATTCGAGAATTTTAGAGAGATTACCCTAAAATTTGCCCAAGAACGCGGCAATAGTCCGAGAAAACACTATTGGGTAGGAAATAGCGGTGCTGCTTCCATACCTCCAAGTTCTTCTTCCCAAAAACAGCAACAGGAATTTGAACTTTGTACGCACAAGCTGAATTTGTATCCCGATACCGAGCAAATGTTTGTGCATTTGTTTGGCAAATCACCAAATACCTTCTGGCTAGATAGCAGTCTGGTTGAATCCGGTCTTTCTCGCTTTTCCTTTATGGGAGATAGCGGTGGCGAAAACAGTCTGCTAATTCGCTATCAGACACTATCGCAGGAACTCACAATTACACAGTCTGATACCATAAGCTGTAAGACAAAGGGAATTTTTGAATATCTCCAGAATGAAATTGAACGGCGACATTGCCCATCTGATGATTTACCCTTCGATTTCAACTGCGGGTTTGTGGGTTATTTTGGCTATGAACTAAAAGCAGAGTGCGGATCTAAATTAAATCACGCCTCTAGCTTACCTGATGCCATGTTTTTGCTGGCTGATCGGATGATTGCAATCGATCACCAAGAGCAAACCCTCTATCTGCTTTGCCTTATTCAGCATGGACAATACGACTTAGCAGAAGCCTGGTTTGAATGGATAAAACACCAGCTTGACCATCTTCTTCCCCTATCGCCTATTGTTACACCAGAAGTTCAGACACCTGTTATTTTCCAATTAAGTCGGTCTGAAAAAACTTATCTTGATAATATTCAGATGTGTTTGCAAGAAATTCACGAAGGAGAAACTTATCAAGTTTGTTTAACAAACAAGATTCACACAGACACAACACCCGATCCCCTGGTGTTCTATCGTTCATTGCGCCGCATCAATCCTGCTCCATACTCTGCATTTTTGCGCTTTGGCGATGTAGCGATCGCTTGCTCATCTCCAGAGCGATTTCTGCATATTGATTGCCAAGGCTGGGTAGAAACAAAGCCCATTAAGGGAACCCTACCACGAGGAAAAACACCCAACGAAGATTTTATCCTGCGTGAAAAATTGCAAAATAGTGAAAAAGATCGGGCTGAAAATCTGATGATTGTGGATTTGCTTCGCAATGATTTAGGAAGGGTTTGTGCAGTGGGTACTGTCCATGTTCCCAAATTGATGGATGTGGAAACCTATGCTACGGTACATCAACTGGTGACGACTATTCGCGGTCATTTACGCGCTGATATGAGCGCCACAGACTGCATTCGCAACGCTTTTCCCGGTGGTTCGATGACAGGCGCTCCCAAACTCAGAACCCTTGAGATTATCGATCGATTAGAGCAAGAAGCACGGGGAGTATACTCAGGAGCGATCGGCTTTTTGGGATTGAATGGTTCGGCTGATTTGAATATTGTCATTCGTACTGCTGTGCTGACTCCAGAGCAAACCTCAATTGGGGTTGGTGGCGGCATTGTGGCGCTTTCTGATCCTGAAATGGAGTTTCAAGAAACACTTTTAAAAGCAAAGGCATTGATTCATGCCATGATGATCGCCACGCATGGAGCCTTTGATTCTAACCAATATTACATCCAGGGAATAGAAACAGAGGCTTTTGATAGCTATAAAGTGCGAGCAGTTTACTAGCCGCCTCTAACCTCAGTCGGGCAACTCGCTCAAAATCCCAACAGGTGGGATTTTTGTTAGACTACTCACCTGTGCATAACCAATATAAAAAAATGGGGTTTAACGCCTTAATCCTCAATTGGATATCAACTCCGATCGCCCAAATGAGGTAAATTCGTTAAGACAACCCTAACAGGGATATCCTCTGATAATCCCCCGTTCCCGTTCCTCTAACATATTTGTCAAATTAACTGTTAATTTTTTAGTTGTTGGGCTTTATAACAAAGACTACTAACAACTTTATTTAAGATGCTAACTCTGTTAAAAACAATTCGAGATGCGATCGCAAGTTGGTGGTCTGAGTTCACCCTCCAGACTAAGCTGCTGGCTGTGGCTACATTGGTGGTTTCCTTGGTGATGAGTGGTTTGACCTTCTGGGCTGTAAATACAATCCAGCAAGACGCGCGAATGAATGACACCCGCTTCGGGCGTGACTTGGGTTTGCTGCTTGCTGCCAATGTTGCCCCCCTCGTGGCTGACAATAATCTCACAGAGGTTGCCCAATTTTCTCAACGCTTCTACAGCAGCACCTCTAGCGTGCGTTATATGCTTTACGCTGATGAAACCGGGGAAATCTTTTTTGGCATACCTTTTTGGGAAGCCGAGGTAGAAAATTCTCTCACCATTAAACGGCGAATACAACTGCCAGAAGATTACCCTGGTGATGGGGAAAAGCCGATGGTGCGGCAACACATGACCCCAGATGGAGTTGTTACCGATGTATTTATTCCTCTAATCGTTAATAAGAAATACTTAGGTGTATTAGCGATCGGTATCAACCCCAATCAGACTGCTGTCATCTCCACCAATTTTACCCGCGATGTCACCATTGCCGTTTTTATCACAATTTGGGTAATGGTGATTTTGGCAGGAGTAATAAACGCTTTGACCATCACTAAACCAATAAAAGAACTCCTGGTGGGGGTAAAGGAAATTGCTACCGGGAATTTCAAGCAGCGCATTGATTTACCTTTAGGGGGCGAACTAGGGGAGTTAATTTTAAGCTTTAATGAGATGGCAGAGCGATTAGAACGCTATGAAGAACAGAATATTGAAGAACTGACAGCCGAAAAAGCCAAGCTAGAAACTCTAGTTTCCACGATCGCAGATGGTGCTGTGTTGATTGATAACAATATGCAGGTGATATTAGTCAACCCTACAGCGAGGCGGATTTTTGGCTGGGAAACGGCTGATGTGGTCGGCTGCAATGTGTTGCATCACTTACCGCCAGCAGTACAAATGGAAATCAGTGGCCCATTGTATGAAATGGCAGCAGGTGAATGTGAAAGTGCCGAATTCCGCATTTTTCTTAACCAACCCACCCAACGGACAATCCGCATTCTCTTGACGACAGTACTCAACGTGCAAAGAGAAAGCATCAAAGGCATTGCGATTACCGTCCAAGATATAACCCGTGAGGTGGAATTAAACGATGCAAAAAGCCAATTTATCAGCAACGTTTCTCACGAACTGCGAACGCCTTTATTTAACATCAAAACCTATATTGAAACCCTGCATGACTACGGCGAAGATTTAGGATTAGAAGAACGGCAAGAGTTCTTGCAAACAGTTAACCATGAAACCGATCGCTTGACCCGTCTAGTTAACGATGTATTAGATTTATCAAAACTCGAATCTGGTCGTCAGTATAACTTCGATGGAGTGGATCTAGCCCAAGCGATCGAGCAAACATTGCGTACTTACCAACTTAATGCAAAAGATAAAGGTGTTGAACTTCTTCAGGAAGTTGCTGCTAATTTACCCCTGGTAATGGGTAATTACGATCTGTTAGTACAAGTTTTTGGCAACCTAATTGGTAATGCCCTCAAATTTACCAAAGCTGGTGGTAAAGTAGCAATCCGCGCTTACCAACTAGATTTCAAACCCAATCATAGCCAATCTTCTCCAGTGCGGATTGAAATTTCCGATACTGGAATTGGCATCGCTACAGAAGACCAGCACTCAATTTTTGAACGCTTCTTTCGTGTAGAAAACCGAGTTCACACCCTAGAAGGCACAGGTTTAGGATTATCGATTGTTAGAAATATCATCGACAGACATCGTAGTAAAGTCCATCTAGTGAGTGAAGTTGGCATTGGCACAACTTTCTGGTTCGACTTAGCCGCCTTTGAGGAAAAAGCGCCACCGATACAAGTTGAAGCTATTACTGAAGCATCCACAATTACCACGGTCTAAAGTTTTGGGATTGGGTATTGGGCATTAATTAGTTATTCTTTCTACCTTATCTCCCCCATTCCCCATTCCCCAATAAACACCAATCAAGACCTTAATATCACGAACAACAAACAGACCAATAATAAACCTAATAGCAACAGCAAAGCCTGATTGCGTTTTACCCAAGTTTTCACAGTTATTGCAAAACTGTTAGTGTAACGCTGCTGTTCCAAATCTAACTTTGTCTGTTCAATATTTTGGTAGAGGGTACAGTCTTTGGCGTAGGGACGCTGAGGAAAATTGCAAGTATCATCAGCGTGATAGGTGCAGGTGTCGCACAGATAACCATCCCCAGTGGCGCGGTGCAATGGAATACCGGGATGACCGTAAGCTTTGAGTGTAGTCCGGCAATAGGGACAACTAATAGCTTGACTATCAACGAGTTGATGGCAGTGGGGACAAGATACAGTAGCCAAAACCTTTAGCGCAAATAAGTAAACACTTTGATTCTAGCCATTTACAAGTTTAATGGGAAAATAGCTCTCAAAAGTTGTTAGTGTATCAGCAAAAGTACTAATTTTATGATGATAATTTATATTTTTATAAGTTATTTATATCACTCAGAATAATTAAAGGTATGTAATACTTTGGCAAGTATGAGGTTTTGTGCTGAGTCCAATAATTATTTAAAGGTAGAAAAATATTGCCTTTTAATCCTGAGCTATGCCGTAACGAAAGCGAAGTTGAAAGCAAACTCATAGTGCAATATTTGCTACCACAGCTAGGTTATACTCCTGACACCTGGCATCAAGAAGTTGCCGTTGGTAGCATCCGCTTAGATTTCTTAGCATTTGCTGCACAGGTGATTCCCTTTGTCTTAGATGCTAACTCACCCCTGAGTGTCGTCATGGAGGCAAAGCATCCCAAAAAAAACTTAAATAATCATGTCCCGCGACTCAGGCATTATTTGACTAGCTTGAATGTCAGGTATGGATTGCTAACTAATGGCAAAGAGATTAGAATTTATCAAAAATTACAGGCTGATATTCAGTTAATATTTCAATGCTCTGGGAAAGAAGTTGAGATAAAGATAGATGAAATTAAAACTCGAATTGGTAGAGAGAGTTTGAAAGAAAGACAGCTAATAGATAAATCAAAAGTTCAGATAGAAAATAATTCAAATTTTGAAATAAAAAGGCAACATTCAATGAAAACAATCGCGGTTTACCATAATAAAGGTGGCGTTGGTAAGACAACAACTGTAGTTAATCTAGCTGCTGCTATTAGAAAGAAGGGAAAAAGAGTTCTAGTTATTGATTTAGACAGTCAAGCCAACACTACATTTGCTACTGGTTTAGTCAAATTTGATGATGAAGAGTTTGATGATATCAAAGATTCTAATATTCGTCATATTCTGCAATCAGAAGATTTTTTTCCTATAAATGAAGTCGCCAGAAAATCCCAATTCACAAATCCAGAAATTAGCGTTGTTCCTTCTCATATTAGTTTAATGAATTATGAAAATGAGTTAATTCAGCAAGAAGATAGTAAAATGATGCTTGCTCAAAAACTAGATGCAGTGGCAGAAGAATATGATGTAGTATTGATTGATACTCCTCCTTCATTAAATCTGTACGCTAGAATTGCTCTAATTACTGCTGACTATCTTATTATTCCTTCTGATCTCAAACCATTTGCTAATCAAGGACTAATAAACGTTAGGGAATTTCTCAAAAAGATAAATGGATTTAGAAAACAAATAAGAAAGCCTCAAATTGAAATTCTAGGTGTATTAGCTTGCAAAATATCTACTAATAACCAGTTTGTTAAACATACTTTACCTAAACGACTAGAAGCTATTCCAAAACGATATGATTTTGAAGTTATGGATACGGTAATTTATGATAGAGATGATCTGGCGAAATGTGCTGAAAAGTTTCTAATTATAGGAGATATGGAGCTGGCCGATCCTATTTCTGTGCTTGATTTTAAGCCAGATTCAGCTTCTGCACAAGAATTTGAATTATTAGCAATAGAAGTTTTGCAAAAAATAGGTTTGAATTAATGAAATTATCTACATCACTTGTTGCTATCAAGAAAATTACTTCTACTGTACCTCGCTCAAATTTTGCAGATGATGATCTAGAACAAGCAGCAAATCTTATTCTAGAAGCTGCGGGAGTTATTAACCCTATAGTTATTCGTCGCTCAAGTATCAATTCGTTTGAGGTAGTGGATGGGCACTTTGAATATCATGCTGCTGCTAGAGCTAAAGAGATAGAGCCTCATAAAGCTGAAATGATTGGAGCATTTATTATTGAGTCTGAAAATGAGGAAGCTTTAACAAAGCAAGTTGAATTATTTAGACAGCAGAAAGCTGATTCTTCAGATAAAACAACTTTTACATTAAAAGATATAGAACAATTTTTAATAAATTTAGAATCACGTTTTGAAAAGATAACCAACCAACTATTAGAACAAGCAACTGCTAATGCAAAGTTAGAAAATGAAGTCAAAGAACTTAAAAAGCAGATGGCTGATAAAACTGAACCAATAGAAGTTTTTAAAACACTTAGTCAAGTTAAAATTGTCTCAAAATTACAAAATGCTGGTTTTAATCAAAAAAAAGCTTCTCAGATAGCAGAAATAGTAGAAAATGAGCGTAATAAGAAACAATTTCAATCATTGAATGATGTAGTAGAAAGGGTTAAAATCCCGCGTGGAAAGGGGATGGTTAAAGCCATAAGTATTGAAAAAATGCTCGAAATAGTTGATCGATGGTCAGAAAATAATTGACTAAAGGAATTAGTAAAGTATATTAATGCAGTGTAAAACTCTGCATAATTTCATTTATGCTTCTACACCAACGCATTCTCATACCTTAACCGAACCGTATTGCCCTGCTTCCCGACGCGGGAAGCAGGGTAGAGGGTTAAATCTAAGCTAATTCGCCAATTTGAAAATATTCGCTGTCACTCCTAGACTTTCTTCAAAAAGGGACTCACGGCCCCAGCGTTGCACCTGCTGACTCAGTAATGCTTCGGCTTTTTGTTCTGAAAGTGAAGTTACCTGTTGAAACAGACCGGCAGATTGGGCACCACCATGTGTTTCCATCCGCATACAACCACCCGTTTCCGAGCAGATAACTGTACCACAGTCTGCCTGGGGATTTGTCGAACTGAGGCGCAAGGCAATCAAGTCACCAATAATATCGCCCACATCCGCAACGGGAACCCCTGCTAACTCCGCTTCTACTTGTCGCTGATCTTGAGAAATAAAATGGATGCGAGTGATATCATAATCACCACTTTCCTTTTGATAAGAAACTGGTTGCCATTCCAATCGACTTGCCAACCAACCCAAAAACAGCAAAGCTTGGGCGGGATTGCCTTTTTCGTAATCAATCGTCACGCGGTCAATTTCTTTGAGGGCGGCGCGACGCTTAGGCGAATCGTAAGCTTCAGCTGTCAATTCCTGCCATGATGCGAGGCGACGCCAGTTCAAATCCGCTAAAGGTACACCAGCTTCTACCAACTCTTCTAGGCGGAGTAAATCACTTTCTGGCTCGTTAAAGTTGCAAGAATCGACAATGACATTATTGCAGATTGCTGCTAGGCGTTTGAATAGACCGTTATTAGGGTCTGGTGTCGCCTTCCACCAGAGAAACTTCGGCAAACCGCCAATCAACAATGCTGGAATCATACCACCGATGCGTTCTAAGGCAGCAGCAGTTCCACTCAGAGTAATGTATTCGCAGCAGATAAGTGTGCTTGACGATTGCTTTTGGATGGGGCAATAGGCAGAAACTTGAGCCTTAACCCCTTCATCTTCGCCAGTAATAGGAAATAGGGCAATGATGCGGCAGGGGTTGCGGAGAGCGATTTCATCGGCAATTCTGGGGCTACCGCTATTTAACCCAGCAATAGCATGTTCTCCTCCAGTCCCACCTCGCTGACCTTTAGCGAATTCTTCTCGTAATACAGTCAGAGTTTCTTGTGTTGCTGTTCCAGTTTCTGGCAGTTTATGTTTCTTTTGCACTTCCCGTAATGCTGCTGCCATTTGTGGCCCTAAAATCCCATCAATTGGGCCGTTGTAAAATCCTAAAGCAGCCAACAAATACTGAGTTTCTTCTGGTTCGTAGACTACTAAAGTAAATGTAGTTGCCCTAGTAGCACTGGGAAGTCCACCGTCCTCGCCAGTAATACCGTAACTTTGCCAAATTTGATTGAGTTCGGCATCTATTTCGTTAAGCGAAATATCTTTCGGTGCCTGGAGTGAAAAAATTGTAGAAGTTTGGGTAGGCATAGTAGTTTTGAGTTGTCATTTGTCATTCGTCATTTGTCATTTGTCATTCGTCATTTGTCATTCGTCATTTGTTTTTACTAGTGACTAATGACTAATGACTAATGACTATTATTTAGAGTCTGCGCCAGCGACGGCCATCCTGGTTAATTAAGAGTTCGGCTTGTTCTGGCTCCCAAGTGCCGGCTTCGTACTGGGGAATAGTAGTAGGATCGGCGGGTGCATCCCAAACGGAAAGGGCTGGTGTTACTACCTGCCAAGCTGCTTCTACTTCGTCCGCGCGGGTGAACAATGTTTGATCGCCCATCATACAATCAAGGAATAAGCGATCGTAGGCATCGGATGTTGCTTGGATGCCAAAGGAACCATAACTAAAGTCCATATCTACGGAACGGGTGCGGAATTCTGCCCCCGGCATTTTGACATCAAAACGCAGGGAAATACCTTCATTTGGCTGAATCCGCATCGTCAAAATATTGGCGTTTGTCTGTTGGGCGGCAGATTGGAACATCCGAGATGGAACTTCGCGGAAGTGAATTGCAATTTCACTCACTTTTTTCGGCATCCGCTTTCCGGTACGCAAGTAGAAAGGAACACCTTTCCAGCGCCAGTTATCCACCAAAAACTTCATTGCTACATAAGTGGGTGTGGTGGAGTTGGGGTCAACGCCTGGTTCTGTCCGATACCCTGGCACTGCTTGACCTTTCATCCAGCCAGCACTGTATTGCCCACGCACTGCTGACCGCGACAGATTGTGAACATCAGCTAAACGAGTAGCTTGGAGTACCTTCACTTTTTCTGTGCGGATGCTGTCGGCATCCATTGCGTTGGGTGCTTCCATCGCCGTTAAGCAGTAAAGTTGCATGAGGTGATTTTGCAACATATCCCGCAGTGCGCCGGCGCTTTCATAGTAGCCAGCCCGGTCTTCTACGCCCACGGTTTCTGCTACGGTAATTTGTACGTGGTCAACAAATTGACGATTCCACAAGGGTTCAAAAATCGCATTGGCAAAGCGAAACACCAGCAAATTCTGGACTGTTTCTTTACCCAAGTAGTGGTCAATACGGTATACTTGATGTTCTTTGCAATATTTCTGTACTACTTGGTTAAGGCTTTGGGCAGAAGCCAAGTCCCGACCAAAGGGTTTCTCAATTACTAGACGATGTTTGTAGGGATCTTCTAGCATCCCGCCGCTTCCTAGCTGCTTAATTGCTTCGGGAAAGAATGAGGGAGCAACGGATAGGTAGAACATGCGATTGCCTCGCGTGCCCCGTTTTTCGTCTAATTCACTCAGTAAGGTTTTTAGTTTCTGGTAGCTTTCAGGGTTGTCTATATCTCCAGGACTGTAGAACAGACCTTGAGAGAAGTCTTGCCAGAGTTCCCCTAAATCTACATCAGGATGTGCCTCTTCCATGCCCTTCTGCATTTGTTCGCGGAAGTATTCATGGCTCCATTCTCGACGTGCTACGCCAACAATAGTAGTTTCTGGCGGAATGCGCCGTTCTCGCCGCAATTTGTAAAGTGCTGGCACTAGTTTGCGCCAGGTGAGATCACCAGAAGCGCCAAAGATAACTATAATCTGGGGTTCGGGCATCCCTTGTTGTTGCAGACCAACGCGCAAGGGATTTTCTAGCAGACTAACCATAGGAATTTTGGATTTTGGATTTTGGGTTTTGGATTAGGTATGGGGAATGGGGAATTGAGAATTGGGAATTGGGAATTGGGAATTGGGTTGTTTTCTTTATCCCCCTGCTCCCTGTTCCCCTTCTTTTTCTCCACTCCCCAATACCCAGTCCCTACACTGGTGACAATACCTTGATCTTGTCTTCTAAAGAGTTCATCAAGGACTGGAAGGGCTGAATGAACTTGTCGATACCTTCATCTAATAGTTCATCCATTACGGCATCGAGATCGATGTTGATGTCGGGATCTTTGAGGTTTTCGATCAGCGTGTAAGCATTATTTACGTCTGTTTCTAAGCGATCGCCTACGTTACAATGATCGGCACAAGCTTTTATCGTCGCTGGTGGTACAGTGTTAACGGTATCAGGGCCCACCAACTCTTCGATATACATCACATCGTTGTAGTTGGGGTCTTTGGTGCTGGTACTAGCCCAAAGTAGTCGTTGCACTGTCGCCCCTTTTGCTGCTAACTCTTGCCAACGCTCGCTTCTAATGATTTTCTTGTATTCTTGGTACGCAATCTTGGCGTTAGCGATCGCTACTTTCCCTTTCACAGCTCTTAGCCTTGCTTCCACCGAAATATCATCAACGCCTTTTTTCAACTTAGCATCTATTTTGGCATCAATGTTGCTATCGATCCGGCTGAGGAAGAAGCTAGCGACTGAAGCAATTCTACTGATGTCTTTACCTTCAGCCAGCCGTTTTTCTAAGCCCCGAACATAAGCCCAAGCTGTGTTTACATAGCTTTCTACAGAAAACAACAGCGTAATATTGACATTCATGCCCTCGGCTATTACCTGCTCTACTGCTGGCAAACCAGGTTCTGTACCGGGAATTTTAATCATCAGATTTTCCCGATCAATTTCTTGGAAATAGCGCCGAGCTTCGCTGATTGTGGCTTCCGTATCATGGGCGATGGTTGGTGGAACTTCGATACTCACATAACCATCTAGTCTATTCGAGGCTTCATAAACAGGGCGTAATATATCACAAGCATTACGGATATCTGCAAAAACGAGGGATTCGTAAATTTTGTCTATCGGTAAGCCAGCACGAACTCCGGCTTCTATATCGGCATCATAAATGACATTACCTGCGATCGCTTTTTCAAAGATAGCTGGGTTAGAAGTAATCCCAGATATACCTTGATTTTCAACCATGTCTTTGAGTTCACCTGATTGAATAATGTCACGGGTCAAGTTATCCATCCAGATACTTTGACCGTATTGCTTAATTTCTAGTAGATGATTGGTAGCCATAGCTAGTTTATTTCACTCCTGTATAGTGATGCTTCTAAGTAAAGTTGGCAAAACGCATCAAATATTGATGGTTACTTTTGAATTGTGGCGTTGCCAATCACTTATTGCATCGGCCAGCTGAGATAATCTTTAATTGATCTTCAAAAAGCGCTATTTTGCATCCCCAATCCTAAATCACCATGATTAACGTTTAATTAATGGCAGATGAGAGTACAGCACCAAAGAAATAAGTCACCCTTATAAAACGTCTAAAACCCTTACGTAAAAGTAATTACGAATTACGTTAGCGCAGCGTTAGCGAGTCATCGAGCGTCATTACGAATTGTCTTCTAGTGTCCGTTTTGAATAAAAGACTCCACCTTTGCGACATCTTCTTTGCTACCAATAATTAAAGGTGTGCGCTGATGCAGTTTTTTCGGCACTACATCCAAGATATTTACCAATCCTGTCGTCGCACGGCCGCCTGCTTGCTCAATTAAAAAGGCGAGAGGAGCGGTTTCATAAAGCAAGCGCAATTTCCCTTCAGGGTTTTGAATTGTGCCTGGGTAGAGAAACACGCCGCCTTGAACCAAAATTCGATGTATGTCGCTCACCATTGCGCCGCTATAACGAGCGCTGTAGCCTTCTGTACGATGAACGTAGCGGATGTATTCTCGAATCGATTCTTCCCACTGCCAGAAGTTACCCTCATTCACGCTGTAAACGGAACCGTGGTTAGGAATTCGAATATTCTCTTCTGTGAGAATAAATTCTCCTAAGCTGGGATCGAGAACAAAGGAATGAACGCCAGTACCTATAGTATAAACCAGCATCGTGCATGGCCCATAGAGGATGTATCCGGCAGCAAGTTGCTTTCGTCCATTGGTGAGGAGATCGGTTGCCTTACCATCGCTATCAGTTCCTTCTTGTTGGCGAATGGCAAAAATGGAACCCAAGCTGAGATTATTATCTGTGTTGGATGAGCCATCAATTGGGTCATACAGGAGGGTATAACGACCAATGGGGCAATTTTCGGGGATGTAGTAGGGTTTTTCCATTTCCTCAGAAGCGAGGCGACAGACTAAGCCGCTTTGCTTAAAAACTGAGATAAATACATCATTGGCGTAGACATCCATCTTTTTGACGGATTCTCCTTGGACATTAACTTCCCCGGTAAAACCGAGAACGCCTTCCATTAAACCAGCGCGACTCATGCGGCGTGCAACTAGTTTACCTGCCAATGCAATGCGATTCATCAGCGCACTCAAATCTTGGGCATCTGGCGAAAAACTCTGAAGTTGCTGGAGAACGTGACGGGATAAGGTTGTACAATCACGATCTAAAGCTCTATCTGTAATTTCATTGATAGACGAGTCTAAGGATTCTGGCGCTTTAGTCATTTTTATGTTCTCCGCAGCCACTAGCTGTTAATTGGGTTTTAATCGTGTATGGCAACTTGTGGTTGCTGCTTCTATCTTAGAAAGGTAATTTGAGAACTTAGATGCGACTTTAGATAAACTAAAGAAATGAGTTTTCAGTGACTCTTGCACTCAGAGCCTGTATACGTAGTAGTCTGTCTAAGATGTTACCTATATTTAGTCAGTAATTTATTTAAGTCAAGTAACTGCAAAAAATAATATCAGTCGTCCTATCCATGCACATTCTGGACAGCAAGTGAATCTTGTCAAAAAACTGTATGTACTAATGCAAATATGCAAACCTAGATTTTGCTTTTGGTGGGAATAGCTTAATTACTGGTATCTATTAAATATTTTTCCTACGCTTTTACCCTGAGGCTATGTAATATTTAATTTACGTAAGATTGAATTTCAAATAACCACACCACCAAATATATGCCAGTAGGACAAAACTTCCTAACACAGTTGAAAAAAGTACGAGTTGTTAAAAAGACAATAACTCGTACAGTCAGAGATTTAATAACAGACTTTCAGAGTACAAAAATCGTAATACCACCTTACCAGCGAACTTTTGTATGGGACAGCGCAAAGCAATACCGATTCATTGAATCTATTTTTATGGACATTCCAATTCCACCTTTATTCTTACTAGAAAAATTTAGTAATGAAACAGGTGAAACAATTTTTGAAATAATTGACGGAGTTCAAAGAGTCACTACTCTTGGTAACTTTCTAAATGGAACTCTCAAGCTCTCAGGTCTTGAAAGTTTACCAGATTTAAACCAAGCTACTTTTCCATCACTTCCACCCAGTATAAGTAGTCTGTTTTGGGAACGCCAAATCAATATCATTATAATTGAAAGTGATACCCAACCAGAAATACAATTTGAAGTATTTGGAAGACTCAATCAAGGGTCAGTTTCTCTTAATGCTCAAGAATTAAGAAATTGTATGTTTCATGGAGAATTTAATGATTTTTTGTTCGAGTGCAGTCGTATTCCAATCTATAGAGAAATATTAGAGCCTTTTGCAAAATTTCACCAGATAAAAGAGGGAAAACCAGACAAAAATAGAATGCTTGATGTAGAGTTAATTTTGCGATTCTTCAGTTTATATGAATTATATAAACCAGAAATAAATCAGTACCCAGAGGCGAGAAGTGAAACACTTAATGCTTATATGAGAGCAAGGATAGATAATAGTATTGATGATGACTTACCTTCAAAACGTAAAAATCAAGAAGAGCTTGAATCTTTACTTAAAAAAGTACTTTTAATGGTTCAAATGACTTTCAATGGAAAGCAATTTAGAAACTTTAGTGTCAAAAAGGGTAAAGCTGATTTTTCTCTATCTCAAAATCAAGCAGTTTTTGACATTCAAATGCTAGGCTTTGCTGACTATAGTATAGCCGATATAGAGAACAAAACAAAATTAATTTATAATGCTTTTCTTGATCTATGTTCTTATGATCGTAATTTTATAGATGCTGTTTCACGCTCAACAAGTTCTAAGCTTAATGAACGTATAGGAATTTGGAAAAATAAACTTAATCTAATTATGGAGAATCCACAGCCATATTTGGAAAAAATAGAACAGAAGCAGCAACACTTCAATTCCAATCCATTATGTAGTTCTTCAGGTAAAATAATTGAGACAATTGATGAGGCTGATTTTGTGGATTCTCAACTTTACCATAGATTTTATTCTCCATCAAGCGAAATGATTTCATCTACTTCAATCATATCCACTAGATCCAGCCCTAATACAGATGTTAAATTTATTCTAAATGGTTCAGAATATGATTTAGGTAATGTAAATGACGCAATCGAGTTTATAATTAAATTTTTAACCAAGACAATTAAGGACGATGATTACGAAATTAGCCGTCTAGCTGAGTTAAAATTTATCGGAACAGTTGACCAACTGAGTTCTAGAGTAAATAAAAGCCCTAAAAAGTTCAGACCATTGCATCTTAGTAACAAAGATTCAGAAGATTTATATATTGATATCAGTGGCTGTAGAAGTGAAAATTTGAAAAACTTGGAATGTATGGCATCACTTTTTAGCTTTATGAGCGACTTTAAGCTCATAGAGTAAATGCCTTGCTTGTAAGCAAACATAAGCCTTTTGGATTACAAGCAAGGCATTTTTTGGCTGAAATTAATTGATGCTTCGATAAATCTTGAAAATTATGTACAGAAGACTAAACCGTACTTAAACATTGATGCTTAATTGCACCCATGTAACCAGATGTGCCCTGATCTAGGAAAGAATCCTTTCTACTAAGTAAGTTATGATAATATAAAAAATCTTGGGCGATTAGCACAGGGGTAGCGCACATCCTTCACACGGATGGGGTCACTGGTTCAAATCCAGTATCGCCCACTTATATACAGGCAAGCTTTTAGCGAATTAACCCTCTCCCCATTTCTCCCTAAAAAGGGAGAATAGGGTTAAAAGGGAGTAATTTAGGAAATTACTAATTCTCTGAAGTTTCCTGAGAGAACTTCTTATGGATGGTTTTAGTGGATTCTCCATCAGCCGCTACTGTTATGAGATAGTCCATTAAACCATCTGAAAAGGGAAGACGTAGGTGGAAAGTACCATCGGGTTTGATTTTTATGGGATGTCCAGCAATGTTTACGCTTGTATTTGGTTGGGTTGCTCCGTGAATAATTAACTCAGCATCTGCTACAAACCAAAAATCTTCGTGGGAACGACTGAAAACGCGAACATTAGGTGAACGGGCGATGAGTAACCAACGATCGCCTTCTGCTACATAACCAATTTCAACCATATAGTCGCGATCGCTCACGGGAATCGCCACAAAGCGATCGCGGGCTACTTCTTCACATTCATACTGCTGTACAAGCTGGGGACTTTGATAACTCAAGTCAATCCCAGTTACATCGTAAAGCCGCACTACCAATTGAGAACCGCCCTGTTGTTGCAGCGCTTTGTTCTGAGTCTGGGAAATGTGCCAAGAGACATAAGCCCATTTAGGAGTGCGGGGTGTGAGCAGTATGTTGCTTTCTTCTTCACTGCTCTTTTCTTCTACGTTTACCAAGTTAATAGCTGTTTCGCTTGGTAATGCTCCATTTTCAACGGTGGAATCTGTAGGAACAGGACTGAAAACACGATTTTCTTCTACGTTTACCAAGTTAATAGCTGTTTCACTTGGTAACGCTCCATTTTCAACGGTGGAATCTGTAGGAACAGGACTAAAAACACGAGCGATCGCAGAACGGGCAATAAATAACCAGCAATCGCCATCAGCGACATAGCCAATTTCAGCTATGTAGTCGCGATCGCTGATGGGAATTTCTACAAAGCGATCGTTTGCAGTCTCGTCACATTCATACTGTTGGACAAACTGAGGATGTTGATAACTCAAGTCAATCCCAGTTGCATCATATAACCGCACTACCAATTTAGAGCCGCCCTGTTGTCGCAGTTCTGCTTTCTTGGTTTCGGATATCTCCCAAGAGACATCAGCCCATTGGTAAGTGCGAGGTGTGAGGACAAGACTGCTCTCTTGTTCAACATCTACCAAGTCAATAGCTGTTTCATCCGCAATCGCCACATTATCAACGACGGGATCTGGATGTACAGGACTAGAGAAATGAACAACTGCTGAACGGGCGATGAATAACCAGCGTTCGCCATCAGCGAGATAACCAATTTCAGCTATATAATCGCGATCGCTGGCGGGAACATCTGCTATTCCGTCGTTTACTGTCTCTTCAGATTCATACTGCTTGACAAGCTGAGGACTTTGATAGCTCAAGTCAATGCCAGTCACATCATAAATCCGCACTATAAATTGAGAGCCGCCCTGTTGACGCAGTGCTGCTTTCTTGGTTTCGGAAACTTCCCAAGAGACATGAGCCGATGTAGAAGTATGTGGTGTAAGCACAATACTGCTCTCTTGTTCAACATCTCCCAAGTGAATATCTGTTTCATCCGCAATCGCCACATCCTCAACGATCGGATCTGGATTCACAGGACTGAAGACACGAAGAACTGCGGAACGGGCGATCAATAACCAGTACTCGCCATAAGCGATATAACCAATTTCAGCTATATAATCGCGATCGCTGGCGGGAATCTCTACTAAGCGATCGTGTGCTGTCTCTGCACATTCATACTGCTGGACAAGCTGGGGAGTTTGATAACTCAAGTCAATGCCAGTCACATCATACAGCCGCACTGCCAATTGAGAGCCGCCTTGTTGCCACAGTTCTGCTTTCTTGGTTTCAGAAATTTCCCAAGAGACATTAGCTGATGTAGAAGTATGCGGTGTTAGCACAATACTGCTTTGTTCATCTGTATCTCCCAAGTGGATATCTGTTTCGGCTGCGATTGGCACATTGTCAATCGTAGTATCAGTTTCTCCTGGGGTATCCGATCCCAGATTAATCGCCCAGGCTCCAATCCCTGCGCCTGCTGCTAAAGCTGCAACGCCTGCAAAATCTATGGAGTCATTCTCAGCAGCACCTTCGCCAAGAGTTGGCTCTGTTTGAGATTCTTCGTCTACCACCTCGATAGGAGGTTCGGCTGCATCTGCTACTACATTGAATACATCTACATCTGGCAATTCTGGCAAATTGAGCAGTGGAGATGGTGGTAATGGTGCAGGTTCCACTTCGGCAGAGTCTGGTAAGGGCAATTCATCTGTATCTTCCGTTGAGGTGATACTTTGTAGCCAATTCAATTCTGCTTGAAGTTCCTCATCTATCTGATCTTCAGAAATTTCTGTGTCCCAATATTCCAAACCAGATGTTACTTCTGGCACATCTGGTAATTCTGGCAGTAGCTCTGTTACCTCAGATGAAGGCAGTTCTACATCAGAAGATATGTCTTCGGGAAGATTGCCCAAGTGAGGATATGGAGTATTTACTACAGCTGCTGGGGCTTCTATATCCCATGTAACCTCATCAGAATCGGGTGTATTTGTCCCAGTATAATTATCTCGCTCGACCGTCTCATCAATGGCGTTTGTTTCTGTTTCTTTGTTGTTAAAGGCAGACCAGGTAGCTGCTCCGATGCCTGTTGCTAAAGCTGTACCACCAGTTAAAGCTGCGGCTCCCGCTCCATTAGTTAGAGTAGAGGTTGTGCCTTCATAGAGGTTAGAAGTTCCATTACTTGCCTCGTGAGTACCATTCTCAGCCAGTTCAGATTGTGTTTGAGTATAGATATTGAAAGGAGTGCGATCGGGGGTTTCTTGCTCTTGGAATTGTGAAACTGGCTGTTCTTCAAGCATTACCCCGTTAATGGAGGCAGCTGTGCTGGCATTAAGTACTGCTGTTTCTCCGTCTTCTGGATCGGGTGGATGAGGATTTGGTTCTGGTAAGTTGTCTGTTTTCTCATCAGATGATGGGTTTTTTCCGAGAGTCCACCAGGCCAACGCTGCAATTACACTAACAAAAAACAAAGGTAGCAGTACCCAAAACGGTACTTCTTTGTTGACAATTGGGCTTTTTTGTGTTTCAGGAGTAGGAGCGACAAAAGGCTGTTCGGCAAATGCAGAAGAAGTAGCACTAGGGGAAGCTGTCGCAGCAGGTGTGGTCTGAGCAGTGGGAGGAGGCGCGACAATAGGTTTTGATACGTTGGTTGCGATCGCAGTTGCTTCAGCTGTTCTTGCTTGTTCTATAGCCTGCTGTCCTGCGGGTGCAAGGGTAAAGCCAAGAAAATCTACTACGCTTAAACTGGGATTTTTTTTATAAACGTAAACTAAAGGTTGCGAGAAGGGATATTTTGCATCATCTGGTAAGGCTTGATGTAATTGCAGAACTCGCACATTTTGCAGCTTCGACACCTGATTAGCTAACACATAGCTGATACCATCTTTGCCCAGTTGTTTGATGATTTCTGCGGTATTATCCTCAGTTAGTTGGGTAGCACTAGACCCTGTAGCAAATTCAGCATTCTTGAAGGCTGGATAAGTGCGAAAAGTATTGCGAGTCTCACTTGTGTTCGGGTGATCGATTAACCGAATTTTCCCTGGAGGCGCTCCTAGTTGTGACCAATTTGTAATTTGTCCCCGGAAAATCCGAGCAAATTGCCTACTAGTCAAGCTTCCTTTGAAAGGATTATCTGCGCTGACCACGATCGCAATCTTCTCACGGCGCAAGCGGACTTGCTCTAATCCTTGAGCTTTTTCTGCTGGTGTCAACCCCCGCCCCATTGCTACGATGTCGATTTTGCCATCTAGCAAATCTTTCAGTGCTGTATCAGTGCCATTAGCGGCAACTTCAACCTTAGTACCCGAAAATTGTTTTTCAAAATTTTCTTTTAGACCTTGGTTGATTGCACCCAAACTATTTGAACCATCAATCCGAATTGTCGTTCCATTCTGCACTGTTTGCGGCAGTGTAAAAGAAGGAGACTCAGTTTTAGATTGCGCCAGTATCGGTTCTGATACCAGCAAACCTGCTGCCATAGGAGTTGTAGCTAAAGCAACCCATAGTATCAGCCTGATTATCGAAGTATCTTTTTTTTCTTGTTGCCACATAAGCCCCTTAATTAAAGTAAAAAATAGAAAGCCTACCAGTCTTAACCCACAATCTTGTTAAAGATTATGGAGGAGACGCGCTAATTATACATCTGAGTTCTCTTTACTTCTAAGTTCCTTCAGCGCACTTATATTGATTTATACTTGGACTGAAATTGTATAGCATGATAATTTATACATCTCATTGCCAGAGTCTGTTTACTATAAAATGTTCTAATTTATATTGCAACTTATACCAAGTTGGTAGCTTATGGCCACAATTATGAATTATTGAATTACTAAAACTGGTAAAGTGTAGCAAATTCAATATTATTTAACAATATTATTTTCAGTCATGCTGATTACTGAGTATCTTCTTGTCTTAATTGAGTACTTATTGTTCAGCATTCAGAGGAATCTAGTATATTTTTGAGATAACAATGACAATCTGGCTTATCAATTAGTGACTCCACCAAAGCATTTAAAGCCGTTGCAGCTAAAGCGCCACCTCCCAAGGTTCCTGCAACTGTAATAAAAGGTATCCCTTGTTGCATCAGTTGTCGCTTGGCTGCGGGAGCATGACTAAAGCCAATGGGCATTGCAATTACTAATGCTGGCTGAATTTTTTGATTGCTAATCGCGTCACAAATTTCTACAAGGACTGAGGGAGCATAACCAACTACCAGCACGCAACCTGGATTTACTTGCAGCAATTTTGATCGCCATTCTCGATGTTGCCAAAAAGCTGCTTCTGCTTCTGTAGCGGTGGTAATGTGGGGATTATCAATTAAGGTTTCAGTGCGGCATCCCAAGTGAAGTAATCGGGTTTGATCTAAAGCAGCCGCAACCGTTTGGGTATCGACAACAATTTGACAGCCTGAAGATAAGGCTTCTCGACTAGCTGCGATCGCATCTCGGCTCAATTTCACAAAGGATACTAAACTGACATCGCCACAAGCCAAAACCAATTGAGAAATTAAGTGTTGCTCAATTTCCGAACGGTGAGATAAATCAGGTAATAAGCGTTGTAGCGATTCTGAAAAAGCTTCTGAATGGGTATGAATTTCTGCATCCAAACCACTCCAGAGATTATCCAATCCCCCCAATCCGGCTTGGGTTTCGACATCAAGTAACTTAAGTTGTGCCAAAACTTCCGCCTGGATAATTTGACAATGGCGATCGCGCCCCAATAATCCTTCTAATGCTGATGCAGTTTGCCGCAGTTGGGAAATTTGTTGCATCACCGCGCGATATTGCTGCTGGAGTTGTCCCATCAGGTTAACAGTTGTATCGGCTTCTGGTTCCACCTCCAAAATATTGCGGATATGGTTTAGCTGAAACCCTTGCTCCTTCAACGCAACAATCCGTTGTAAGCGGAGAACATCTTTTTTGGTGTAGAGACGGTAATTGCTGTGCGATCGCACTGGTTGCGGTAACAGTCCCAATTGATGGTAATGGCGCACCATTCGCGGAGTTAAACTACCGCCAACGGCATCAGTGAGTTCTTTAATAGTTAAGCAACCAGCGTTCATGATTTACTCCAACAACGGCAAAATTCTTTGTAACTCTTCACAACCACCCTGGAGAGATGGCGGCGCATTTTCATCTAAATTCCCTTAAGAACACTGGGTTTAAAAATAGATCAACATTTAACTCTGCGTACCTTTGCGCTTCCCAGCCTGCGGCAAGCCGCAAAAGCGTCTACAGCGCCCCTCTACATTTCAAAATCATTATAAACCTTGACATTAACATTAATGTCAAGGTTTAGCATGAGAGAGTCCCTGTTAGTTCACCTCTCATGCTCTACCCCCAACGTTTTAGCCAATTCACCAGAGAACACGCAGATACCTTAGCAGCACTTTTGTGTGGCTTGCTATTATTTCTCGGATGGTTCGCCTTGCATTTCGGCTGGTTGGGATTGGCGTTCCTGCTGTTACCTGCTGCTTATGTAATTGGTGGTTACGAAAGTGCACGGGAAGGATTAACTACCCTTTTCAAAGAAAAAGAACTCGATGTAGATTTGCTGATGATTGTGGCGGCCATTGGTGCTGCTAGCCTCGGTTTATGGCGACGAGAATATCATCTAATTATTGATGGAGCAATTTTGATTCTGATCTTTGCTATCAGTGGCGCATTAGAAGGCTATGCAATGGCGCGAACTGAGCGGAGTATCCGCAGTTTGATGAGCCTGACACCCGATACAGCAAGAGTTTTGCTTCAGGGAAGAGAAGAAGAAATTCCTATTAGTGAGTTAAAAGTGGGTGATGAGATTGTTGTCAAACCTGGAGAGCTAATTCCTACCGATGGGATAATTTTATCTGGTTATAGCACCCTCAATCAAGCCGCAATTACAGGCGAGTCTTTACCTGTAGAGAAAACAGTGGGCGAAGAAGTATTTGCTGGTACACTCAACGGCTATGGTGCATTGCAGATTAAGGTACACAAACCAGCCCAAAGCAGTTTGATTCAGCGTGTGATTCGCTTGGTAGAACAGGCGCAGACAGAAGCACCACCTTCGCAAGAGTTTATCGATCGCTTCGAGAAGGGATATGCCAAAATCATTGTAGTAGCCGGGATATTACTGGCAACTTTACCGCCGTTTCTTTGGGGTTGGGATTGGGAAACAACAATTTATCGGGCGCTGACTTTCCTTGTGGTGGCTTCTCCCTGTGCGCTGATGGCTGCAATTATGCCCACGCTGCTTTCAGGAATTGCCAATGGTGCAAGACAGGGGATTTTGTTTAAAAATGGGGCGCAGTTGGAGAAGATTGGCAAAGTCCGAGCGATCGCATTTGATAAAACTGGTACTCTGACAACAGGACAGGTGCAGGTATTCCAAGTAATTACAATTAATGAATACACTCAACAAGATGTATTAAAAGCCGCAGCTAGTGTGGAATCCTATTCAGAACATCCCATCGGTAAGGCAATTGTGGAAGCGGCTGGTGATTTGGATTTGGTTGGTGCAATCCAAGTGCAAGCCATACCTGGACAGGGAATTCTGGGAATTGCTCAAGAACAACAGATAATTGTGGGGAATGCTGTTTTTGTGCAAAAGTATGTCACAAATTTACCTGAAGAATTGCGAGAAATGGCTCAATCTTTAGAGCAAGAAGGTAAAACTGTCGTTTGGGTAGCGCAAGGAAATATAGCAGAGGTGATGGGTGTAATTGCGATCGCAGATGAAGTAAGATCGCAAGCAGCCGCAACCATTACCCGGTTAAAGAAACTGGGAGTTGAACAAATTGTCATGTTAACCGGGGATAATCAGGAAACTGCTCACAGTGTCGCCAAAGCAGTAGGAATTGATCGGGTATATGCTCAACTTTTACCAGAAGATAAGCTAGATGTTATCCGCCTTTTACAGCAACAATATCAAACAGTGGCAATGGTGGGCGATGGAATCAATGATGCACCAGCTTTAGCCCAAGCATCTGTAGGTATAGCGATGGGAATATCTGGTAGTGATGTGGCATTGGAAACCGCAGATATAGTACTGATGGCGGATAAGTTAGAAAAAATTGCTGTAGCGATTCATTTGGGAAGGCGATCGCAATCCATAGTCAAACAGAATATATTTGTAGCGTTGAGTTTTATTGTGTTGCTTTTAGTGGGCAACTTTTTAGGAAGTATTAACTTACCTATTGGCGTGATTGGGCATGAAGGTTCTACAGTATTAGTTACCCTCAGTGGTCTAAGATTGCTGAAATAAAGAAGCACTCTTCTCTAACTGTCTAATCCGCTCCATTTGCAGAATGTTCCACTCATCTTCAGAAAAGGGTGTGCTAAACCAGGCATCTAATATTTCTTTTGCGATCGCTTCTGTAGTGGCACGTAAACTTAATACTAGGACATTTGCATGATTCCAAATACGTGCCCCGCGTGCAGTTTCAGCATCATGGCACAATGCCGCACGTATCCCTAAAACTTTGTTGGCGGCAATAGATGCACCAGTACCAGTCCAACAAAAGACAATCCCCTCATCTGCTTTTTGGGTTGCTACTGCCAAAGCAACTTTACTACAACTGAGGGGCCAATCAACTTCTAAATCATTCTCAGCTAAGGAACCGAAGGGTATAACTTCATGCCCACGCTGCTTAAGTTCTTCCAGTATCCTATCAGTAAGGTTAGTGCGTTCATCACTGCCAATAGCGATTTTCATCCATTCCCTCTTAAAATTAGTCTTCCCCATCTCCTCATACTACGATGTTTATAGGAGACAGGGAAGAGGAGATAGACAACAGGGAAAAATTATATTACAAATTAGGAATTACGAATTAATTCTCACCTTTTGCTGAATATACAGCAGTTTTACCATCCAATGACATACCTTCTGTTTGCAGTTCTTGATGTTTATTTGGTTTGATAAAGCGCTCTGTTGTTGTCTTAATCACGATATACAAAATCGGTACTACAAACAAACTCAAGAAAGTCGCAATTAACATCCCACCAAAAACTGCTGTTCCCAAAGATTGGCGACTACCCGCACCGGCACCTGTGGCAACAGCTAAGGGGAAAATCCCCAATAGTGTAGAAAAAGCAGTCATCAAAATTGGACGTAACCGCTCTTGTGAAGCTTCAATTACTGCTTTAGTAATCGAAAGACCTTGCTCTCGTAATTGGTTAGCAAATTCCACAATCAAAATTGCGTTCTTACTAGCTAAACCAATCAACATGACTAGACCAATTTGGCAGTAAACATCATTTGCAAAACCTCGCATTGATTGAGCAACAAGCGCTCCAAAGATAGCTAAGGGAACTGACAACAGAATGATAAAGGGGTCAACGTAGTTCTCATATTGAGCAGCTAGTACCAAAAATACAAAGATTATTCCTAATCCAAAGATTATGGGTGCTAAACCACCAGAATCTATTTCTTCTAATGCAGTCCCTGACCATTCGTAACCATAACCGGCAGGTAAAACTTCCTTAGCAACTTTTTCCATTGCTTTAATTGCGTCTCCCGAACTAGATCCAGGAGCGGCGGAACCATTAATTTCAATCGAGCGGAACAGATTATAGTGATTTATCGTTTGCGCTCCCACAGTCTGAGTAACTTTGACTAAGTTGCTCAAAGGAATCATTTGATTCTTTTGAGAACGAACGTATAGTTTGCCAATATCTTTGGGATTGGAACGAAACTGTTGATCTGCCTGGATATACACCCGATAATTACGCTGCTGGAGATTAAAATCATTTACATATTGCGATCCCAAAGCAGTTTGTAAAGTACTGAAGACATCATCTATGGAAACTTGCAATGATTTGGCTTTATTGCGGTCTACTTCTACAAGCAATTGTGGTGTATCTGCGGCAAAGGTACTAAATACAGCTTGTAATCCTGGTGTTTGATTAGCTTTCCCGAGCAACTTACCCATTGACTGGACTAGATTTTCTAAACCACTGTTACCTCTGCGGTCTTGCAGTTGAAATACGAAGCCGCCAAAGTTGCCTAAACCCTGAATTGGAGGAGGGTTCACAGGAAAAACCCTCGCTTCTGGAATTGCCAACAACTTGCCTTGTAAGCTGCCA
This sequence comes from Nostoc sp., assembly GCF_036917775.1. Classification (GTDB taxonomy): domain Bacteria; phylum Cyanobacteriota; class Cyanobacteriia; order Cyanobacteriales; family Nostocaceae; genus Nostoc. The sequence goes on along the minus strand of NZ_JBALEQ010000161.1, from coordinate 57,594 downwards.
ATAATCGCCTGTACTGATTGATCGGCTTTTGAGCGCTCGTCCCAAGATTTTAAAGTTGTAAATATGATGCCACTATTGGCGGTGCTACCACTAAAACCAAATCCGCCGATCGCAAAAGTCCCCAATACTTCGGGAATTTGTAGAATTTCTTTTTCTACCTGTGCAATCACATCGCTAGTATATTGCAACGAAACCCCTTGCGGCCCTTGGATAATTGTAATGAAATAGCCTTCGTCTTCATCGGGTAGAAAAGCTGTTGGGACTGTGGTGTACAGCCAAGCAGTCATTCCCAAAGAGACGATAAACAACCCAATCACAATAGCTTTGATGTGTGTTAGGAAGGTAAGCGATCGCTTATAACCATTCTGTACCCAGTCAAGAAACCGATTAATCTGGCCAAAAATCCAACCCAGCCAGCCTGAAGGTCGTTGTCCTTGACGCAGCAGCAGCGCACACAAGGAAGGTGTTAGGGTCAAAGCCAAAAAAGTTGAAATCGCAATGGAGAAAGCGATCGTCAGGGCAAATTGCCGATAAAGTGCGCCTGTGGTTCCCGGAAAAAATGCCACTGGTACAAACACCGCCATCAACACTAATGAAGTGGCAATAACCGCGCCAAACAGTTCCGCCATTGATTCACTAGCGGCTCGGCGAGGACTAATTCCTTTATCCTGAATAAAGCGGCTGATTTGCTCCACCACAACGATCGCATCGTCTACCACCATCCCCGATGCTAAAGTCAGACCAAATAAAGTCAAACTATTGATGGAAAAGTTAAAAACTTTGACGAAGGCAAATGTCCCAATTAAGGAAAGCGGAATGGTAAGTGCAGGAATTAAAGTCGTTCGCCAATCCTGCAAGAACACAAAAATTACAATTACAACCAGCACTACCGCTTCAATTAGAGTCTTAACCACTTCTGCCAAAGACTCTTCTACAAAGGATGTCGTGTCAAAAGCTACCTGATATTTCAGCCCTGGGGGAAAACTCGAAGCTAATCGCGCAAGTTCGGCTTTGACTCCCTTTGCCACATCTAAGGCATTACTACCAGGAACTTGATAAATCCCTAAACCGACAGCATCGTTACCACGAAATCGCAGAAATGAACTGTAGTTTTCTGCGCCCAGTTCTGCTCTACCAACATCTTTGAGCTTGACTAATGTGCCATCATCTCCAGTTTTGAGGACAATTTCTTCAAATTCTGCTGGTTCTGCTAATCGGCTAGCAGCACGCACATCAAGTTGATACCTTTGTCCTTCAGGAGCCGGTTCTTGTCCAATTCTCCCTGCACCAACTTGTAAGTTTTGTTCAGATAACGCATTCGCTACATCCTGAGTTGTTAGCCCCCGATTGGCAAGGCGACTAGGATCTAACCACAAACGCATTGCATAGCGCCGTTCACCAAAAATTTGAACGTTGCTCACACCTTTGACTCTTTTTAAGGCATCTGCCAAGTAAAGGTCAGCATAGTTACTTAAGAATGTATTGTCGTACTCTTTATTTTCAGCGAATAAACCAATCGCTAAGAGGATGTTACTAGATTCTTTCGATACTCGTACTCCCGTGCGCTGCACAGAATCTGGTAATTGTGGTTGGGCAACAGAAACACGATTTTGTACATCCACAGCCGCAATATCTTTATCCCGCGATGAATCGAAGGTGGCTGTAATGGTACTTGTACCATCGTTACTGCTGCTGGAAGTGAGATATCTTAGTCCCTCAACCCCGTTGATTTGCCTTTCTAAGATATTTGTCACTCCGCTTTCTACGACTTCTGCACTAGCTCCGCTATAGTTGGAAGTTACAGTGATTTGGGTGGGACTTATTTCTGGGAATCTTGCGATCGGTAATGAGGGAATACTGATTAATCCTATTAAAAGGATGATGATTGCACAGACCGACGCAAAGATTGGTCGCTTAATAAAAAAGTCAACAAACATAGCTTAAAAAATTGGGCTTTGGGTATTTGGCATTAGGTATTGGGGAATGGGGAATGGGGAATGGGGAATGGGGAATGGGGAATGGGTATTGATCAATAATTAATAGTTATTCTTCCCCTGCTTCCCCTGCTTCCCCCGCTTCCCCTGCCCTCTGCTGGCTTGCCCCTTCCCTATGGCTTCTGACTACCCACTTCTTGCGGTGCGGGAGTGATGGGAGCGCCATTAGTTAGGTTGAGAATACCGGAAACAACAATTTTGTCTCCAGCTTTTAGTCCTTCGATAACTTGATAATTATTCCCCTCAATAACTCCCAATTTCACAGGTTTTTGTTGAGCAACTAAAGATGGCGCTCCAGCTTTCTTTTCTGCTGGTGCTTCAGCTTTTTTTTCTGCTGACGCTTCAGCGTTCTTTTCTGTTGGCGCTTCAGCTACAAATACAAAGGTTTCCCCACCCAGGCGAGATACTGCTGTAACTGGAATTAAAATTCCTGGACGTTCGTTCCAGATGACTTTGGTTTGCACTGATTGGCGATTTACCAGTTGACTTCTAGAATTACCAAAGTTAGCTTTCACCAAAATTGTCTGTGAATCGGAACTAGCATCTGGAGAGATGAAACTTATCTTACCTGTTGCTGTAGGTTGACCTTGGATGTTCAGCATTTGCACTGGTAATCCCAAGCGCAGCTTTTTGGCTTCTTCTAAGGGAACAGAAATATTTAGTTCTAAAGAGTCGTTTCTTGTAAGTGTAGTGAGCTGGTCTGCTTTTTCTACATAATCTCCCACTTTTGTGGGAATATCGCCAACAGTACCAGTAAAAGGTGCCAGCACTTTTGTGTATTGCAGTTGAACTTGGGCTGCTTGAACTTGGGCAGCTGCTTGAGTTACTTGCGATCGCGCTTGGGCAATTTCTTCTGGGCGAGAACCATTTTCTAGTTGCCTTAAGTTTTGTTTCTGTTGTTCCAAAGCTCCAGCCAGCTCATTGACACTAGAAGTTCTGCTTTGGCGGAGTTGAGCTAGGCGTTTCTGGGCTACAACCAGGGCAGCTTCAGCACTTTGCTGTTCTTTGATATATCCTTCTAAGGTATCTTGAGAAACTGCGCCTTCTTTTCTCAATTGTGCGTAGCGCTTGGCTCGTGATTGTGCTAATTCCACATCCGATTTCGCTGACTGGATTTGAGCCTCAGCCTGAGCAATTTCTTGTGGTTGCGACCCCGATTGAGCATCTCGCAAGCGAGCTTGGGCTTGGGTTAACTGCGCTCTAGCTTGGGCAACTTCTTCTTGTCGCGTACCCGCTTGGAGTTCAGCAAGACGTGCTTGAGCTTGTGCTAGTCCAGCTTTTGCTTGTAATAATTGCGCTTGGACACTATCACTTTCTAGGCTAATAATAACTTGCCCCTGTTGAACACGGTTGCCCTCTTGGATGAAAATCTGGGTAACTCGTCCTTCAACCTGTGGCTTGATGATTACCGAGCGTGGAGCCTCTAAGGAGCCAATAAACTCTGAACTTTCTTGCACAGTTTCAGGTTGCACAGTCGCTAGCTTGACTGGAATTGCCATCGGTTGACCAGCAGCAGGCCCACCTGCTGCTGGATTGCTAGCACTACTAGTTTGCCACCAGCGCCAACCAAAACCAATGCCTCCAATTAAGAGGATAATTCCCAAAATTAGAGGCCAACGACGCTTTTGAGGTGGTTTAGGCGATCGCTCTGGCAGTGGTTGTAGCTCTTGACTAGAATCATTAACAGCAGGCTGTTCTATTTCAACTGGAAGCGGAGAATCAGGGAACTCAGAATGGGACATCTTCGGTTTCTCGTCTTGTGGATTTAGACTTGGGCAATCTACTCTTGACTAAAAAAAAGCGTTATCTGAATAGTTTTTTAGCCATTTGCTTTGATGTTGATAACTAACAAATATGTATTTGGGTATTTGGGCGATCGCTCACGATGTCTAGTACCTAAAACAAACAAATATGCTTCATCACAATATGGTGATTTTGTACATTACTTAACTCCCATCATTTTTTTAAAGTGTAATTTATAAAACTTTTTTGGTCAGTATAAAACCATCACTTTCCGTCATAGAGAAAACACGGGTTATGTTGTTGCAAAGGAAATCAATAGAATCTTCTACCTCCTGCAATGGCAAACTGCGTGATCCCATGTACAAATAAATTTAAACAAGTTTGGATGTAGTATTCATATCTATAATCTAGTGTGGTTGGGATATCGCTAAAAACGCAGAATACCGTGAAACAACATACCCGTGAAACTATCTACAGATGCTTTTAAATCTATATCTGAAGATACTTCACCCTGATCTTGACTTTTTTGCAACTACATAACCATCTAGCTGTTAGCGCAGCGATTAGCAATTTGTTGACTTTGTATAAAATCAGATGGGCGGCTTGGGAAAGTTTTCCATAAGCGTTTGCAAGCGCTTGCTTGCATTATAACCACATAGGAAACTACATTTGTATAAGTTTAAAGATGAGTTTATCCCTCTTGAGTTGTATTGAATACTGATCTTAGGGAAGAAAAATTTACGGTGCAATGTATTGAGCGATGCCCTCTCTATGAGAGGCTTCTCTGCGACATGCTGCGCGTAGCTTGCTTATGAGTAGGAGTTACGCCTATGCGGATTAGTTCAGCTCTATTCATCAAGGTTGCAAGTTTCATTGAGTTATCCTCACCAAGAACAAAGTGCAATCAATACAGTGTTCTCTAGAGTCCTCTTTTTGAGCAGTATTATCTTCCTACACTTAGGTCATCCAATCGGATGATTTTTAACTCACCCATTCGGGTGATTTAATTTATCCTAATCAGGGTTCTGTATATGTGAGCAAGTCATGCTCAATGCCTTTCAAGCATCCACAACTGATTCCTTAGAATCTAATTTCGGCAAGATACCTACAGTTGATTTTCGGTTAGCAAGAATATGATAGAAGAGCCCTTCATACCGATCAAGTGCTTGCTCCAACGAATAATTTTCTTCGGCAAACTGTCTTCCCGTGTTACCTAACTTCGTACAGAGAGTAGGATTAGCATATAAATCATGCACCGCAGCGGCCATTGCATCAGGCGATTCTGGCTCAACAATTATCCCACCACCACTCAGTTTGATTGCTCTAGCAGCAGTTCCAGTTGCAGGAACTGAACCCACAATTGGGCGACCACTTGCCAAGAGTAGTGGTATTTTTGAAGGCATATTAAACGAAATTACATTGTGCTTTTGCACAATCAGTCCAACATCAGCTGCTGCTAGCATTTCAGGTAATTTTTCTCTCGGCTGCAATGGTAGTAGCAAAACATTATCTGCTCCATGTAATAGACAATATTCTTGCAACCTTTGCAATGCTGTTGATTCGCCGACAATGACAAAGACAATTTCTCTGATATGACGTAAGCAAACTGCTGCTTCTATTACAGTTTCTAAACCTTGAGTTAGAGCTATGTTGCCAGAATAAAGAACTATAAATTTCCCATCCAGTTGATGGCTAGATATCCAAGAGTTATTCTTTTTCGGTAAAGGGTGGATAAAATTTACATTCACCCAATTAGGAATACAAACAATTTTATTAACAGGTACTCCCTTATTCATTAAATTCTCACGAAATCCATCGGCGATAACACTAATAGTGTGTGCAGTCCGATAGGCAAATTTCTCTAAAGCTGCAAGAGTTCGAATCATCCACTTATTTTTCAGAAGCCCCATACGCACCGCAGCTTCTGGTAATATATCTTGCACATTTAGAACTATTGGGCAGTTGTATAGCCAACCAAATATCGTTGCTGGTAAGATACCTAACAAAGGCGGTACTGTTAAAATCATCACATTTGGACGTTCACCTCTAAAGGCTTGAGGTAAGCTTGTGAAAATAAAGCTTAACTCCAGCAATAGACGATCTAAAAGGTTAGGTTTAGACTTAATTCTGATGTAGCTTCGCTGAATGGTGACACCATTTTTTTGTTCATTAACGTACCATTTACCCCGATAACCATCGTAAATTTCGCGCTCAGGATAGTTGGGCATTCCGGTAATCACCCGCACTTCATGACCTCGCTTTACTAGTCCTTCTGCCAATTCGGTCATTAAGGGAGCAATTCCAATCGGCTCTGGATGATAGTTGTAGGAATATATCAGAATGTGCATGAGCTATTTATAAATTTGGTAAATACAGCCTGAGATAAGCGGATTTATTGCTAACTTCAATAGAGGCTGAAACTTTTATTATTTAATTTAGTTTGTGATTATATTATGATTTTTTAAATCACAATTGCTATAAGCACTGCTGAGAAATTTTCTAGGTGGATTTTAACAGTTATTAGCGAACAATTGTCACTTTTTCTGGTTGGATAAAGTTTCCTAATCGTATATTTAAAAGTTACGCGTGTTAACTAATAAACTTTATTTGTTCACTTTTTGTTCACTTATTTAAAAGTGAATGGAGTTGTTAATTTTACACTGAGGGGATTGTAACATGAGATTTAATATCATGCATATAACCTGCATTCCGCCTTGTAAACTGGCACATGAAGTATTTTTAACCAAGTAAACTATATTGCATTAATGGGTGAGCGTCCAGTTTTTTTAGTGGCTCAAAGGCAGTAACTTTTTAACATTAGTGTGTTTAGTAGCTTCGTATTTAAAGCTGTAACTGGAAAAAGCTTCAATGTATCGCAATTGACATTAACAGCTTTATTTGGGTTGTTAGCAAGATTAGCAATACCTGTGGCCGGCTACGCTGACGCGATACTAAAAAGTTGCACTGATTGCTATGGTCAGGGCGATTTTAGCGAAAATATTTCTGATTATAATCGCTCGAATACTTGTTTTCATAAGTATTCGAGCGATCGCTAACCGATAAGGCTGGATGATAAACTCACCAGTTCATTGAACTATTGGAGCTAAAACAGAGATTCATTAAACTAAACTTGGCAACCTCTAACTGGAAAGCCCTACTTTCTAGCAAGAGGCTTGCTTTTTCTTCAGAGTTGAGCCTACACCCAAGGCCCCAAATGCCAGTAAACCCAGCAGAGAAGCAGGTTCAGGAACTTTGGATACCTGAATAGAACCAGAATTTTCATCGAGTGTTATTGAGGCTCCCTGTTGATTGACATCCTGACGTAATCGCAAAGACTCATCAACAGTTCCAGTAAAGAAGTATTCTCCAATGACACCCGTCCCTCCTCCTATATTCAAGGGGCCAAACAATTTCTGAGTAGCAGTATCAAAGTTGAAAGCGAAGAAATCAGATTGTGATACCCCAGAAGTAACGGTGTTATAAGTTCCCAGAGGATTATTAGATGGGTCTAAGAAAGAGACATTTAAGGATTGTAAAAAGTTGGTGGCTCCACTGCCACTTTCTGAAATAATTGTCGGTGCTGTAGTCTCGTCGTAGCTAAATGAACCGACTGCGGAATAACCAGCATCTCCTAGCCAGTTAAAGTTGAAATCTATAGCTTGAGCAGGATTGTTAGCACCAGCAGCGATCGCAACACTAAGTACAGCACTGGTTGCTGTGGTAGCAGCAATTTTGGCAAAAATGTTTCTCACTGTTATATCTCCAAGATTTATTTGCATGATGCAAATATCAGTGCATCAAACAACACTAACTTTACGATAGAAATAAATATAAGTAAATACTACATGGAAGGTTGAGGTAAATATAACAAGTAGATGAAGAAAAACACTTATTTTTTAAAGTTTTCGAGAAGATATCAAGTCTATTTCACAAACCTAAGCTCAAATTTATCAATTTTGATGTATGTAGCAAGGGTTATTACCTAAAAATCACGAGCGATCGCCTGAGAATAACTGATAAAGTTGAGCTACGCAAAGTTGAAAACAGTGACCTATGCCTGCGTTTCTATTAGAAGTTGGTACAGAAGAATTACCTGCAAGCTTTCTCAGTGATGCCTTAATACAGTGGCGAGAACGCATTCCCCAAAGTTTGGAAGCAAACAGCCTTCAGGGTGAAAGTGTCCAAGTGTACGGTACTCCCCGCCGTTTAGCGGTATTGATTAAAGGTCTACCATCCCAGCAAGCAGACCGAGAAGAAGAAATTAAAGGGCCTCCTGCTCAAGCTGCCTTTAAAGATGGTCAGCCAACAGCAGCAGCATTAGGCTTTGCCAAAAAGCAAGGTGTGGAACTAGATGCACTCTTCCTTCGCCCCACTGACAAAGGGGAATTTGTTTTTGTGCAAAAAAGAATTCCTGGCCGTCCTGTGGCGGAAATTCTGACAGAACTTGTTCAAGAGTGGATTTGGGGTTTAGAAGGTAAGCGATTAATGCGTTGGGGAGATGGGGATGGGAGATTTTCTCGACCAATTCGCTGGCTGGTAGCTTTGTTAGATGAGACGGTGCTACCGTTGGAATTGGTAAATGGTTCTAAAACGATTCAGAGCGATCGCATTTCCCAAGGTCATCGTGTCTTACATCCTGAACCTGTGACAATCGCCCAAGCTACTGATTACGTTACCGCCCTCAAATCTGCTTATGTCACCGTTGACCCCGAAGAACGGGAAAATCTAATCAAAGAGCAAGTAAAGGCAGTAGCAGAAAGTTTAAGTGGGTATACAGTCATTTACCCCGATTTATTAGCGGAAGTAACCAACCTTGTAGAATATCCTTCTACAGTTGTTGGTAAATTTGAACCAGAATTTTTGGAATTACCAACTGAAGTAATTACTGAAGTTATGGTAACTCATCAACGTTATTTCCCTGTATTCAAACCAGGTAGTTCTGAGCAAGAATTATTGCCCAATTTCATCACCATTTCTAACGGCGATCCCAAAAAATCAGATATTATTGCCGTCGGAAATGAAAGGGTAATTCGTGCCAGATTAGCTGATGGCAGATTTTTCTACGAAGCTGATTTAACTAAACCAATAGATAGCTTCTTACCCCAGTTAGAAAAAGTCACCTTCCAAGAAGAATTGGGTTCGGTGCGTACTAAGATAGATAGAGTAGTCAAAATTGCCGAGCAAATTAGCACCCAATTAAAATTAGCTGAAAATCAAAGCCAAAAAATCCAACGTGCTGCTTTATTGTGTAAAGCAGATTTGGTAACTCAAATGGTGTATGAATTCCCCGAATTGCAAGGCATTATGGGAGAAAAATATGCCTTAGCCAGTGGTGAAGATCCCGAAGTAGCAAAGGCAATTTATCAACATTATTTGCCAACGGGAGCCGGTGACAATTTACCCGAAACACTCACAGGTCAAATTGTCGGTTTGGCAGATAGATTAGATACCTTAGTAAGTATCTTTGGGTTAGGTTTAATTCCTTCTGGTTCCTCCGATCCCTTCGCTTTGCGTCGGGCTGCCAATGCTGTAGTTAAAATTACTTGGTTTTATAATTTGCCAATAAATTTAGATGATTTATTGGCGCAAATAGCAACAGATTTTGCCGCGAAATATCAAAAAGATCGGGCATTATTAACCACAGCATTACAAGAGTTTTTCTTACAACGCATCCGCACCTTATTGCAAGAAGAAAAGCAGATTGATTACGATTTAGTAAATGCAGTTTTGGGAGAAAATGACCCAGAATACACAGAACGGACATTAAAGGATTTATTGGATGTCCGCGATCGCGCCTTATACTTACAACAAATCCGTAACGACAGTACCCTAGATAACATCTACGAAACCGTTAACCGTTCCACACGATTAGCTGCCCAAGGTGATTTGGATACAAAACAGCTAGAACCGACAACCGTAGTTCGTCCAGAATTATTCCAAAAGCCTTCTGAGACAGCTTTGTATAATGCCTTAATCGAATCAGTACCGCAAACTCAAACAGCACAGCAGACACGGAATTATCAACTGTTAGTAGCAGCATTAGCAAAAATTGCTCCGACAGTTAGTAACTTCTTTGATGGGCCAGATAGCGTTTTAGTTATGGACTCCGATCCAGAAATTAAGCGCAATCGATTACACTTACTGGGATTAGTTCGCAATCATGCCCGTGTTTTAGCTGACTTTGGTGCGATCGTTAAAAATCTGTAGCGTAAGTCAACAAAAAGTTGTGTAATTTTTGCCAATAAACGCTAGTATAGGGAGTGCTTAACCAGGGACACTCTGCTTGCAATCTATGTCCAAAGCTCATGTTATTGGATTGGGAAAGTCCGGTGTTGCTGCGGCGAGATTGTTGAAACGGGAAGGTTGGGAGGTAGAGCTGAGTGATGGCAACACCTCCAAAACCCTCCTACAACAACAACAAGAACTCGCTGCCGAGCAAATAACCGTTAAACTAGGCCAATCCCTAGAATTAAATGGTGATAATTTACCCCAATTAATAGTTGTTAGTCCTGGCGTGCCTTGGGATATTCCCGTATTAATTAAGGCACGCCAATTAGGTATTGAAACCATTGGGGAAATGGAACTCGCTTGGCGAAATTTGCAATCGCTACCTTGGGTAGGAATTACAGGTACTAACGGTAAAACTACTACCACAGCTTTAATTGCTGCCATTTTTCAAGCAGCAGAATTTGATGCGCCCGCCTGCGGTAACATTGGCTACGCCGCTTGTGAAGTTGCCCTATCTTGGAGTGGGAGAGGAGCAGGGGAGGCATTTGATAATTCTTGTACAGACGCGATTAATCGCGTCTCTTCACTCGATTGGGTGATTGCGGAAGTTAGCAGCTATCAAATAGAATCTTCCAGTTCTCTTGCACCCCGTATCGGTGTTTGGACGACTTTCACACCGGATCATCTTAGTCGCCATAAGACTTTAGAGAACTATTACAACATCAAAGCAAAGCTGTTGCGTCAGTCAGAATTGCAAGTGTTCAATGGCGATGATGCCTACTTGAGCCAGTTAGGTTTAAGTGCTTGGCCTAATGCTTATTGGACAAGTGTGAGAGGAAAAGATTTCCTGATTAGCGAAAAAGGCTTTTACATCGAGGACGGCTGGGTTGTGGAAAAATTGACTGCAACCTCTGCACCAGAACTGATTGTGAAAGTATCTACTTTGCGAATGGTGGGAGAACATAACCAGCAAAATCTCTTGATGGCAGTAGCTACGGCACGATTAGCGGGAATTAATCGTGATGCGATCGCACGTGCAATTCAAGAATTCCCTGGCGTTCCTCATCGTTTGGAGCATATCTGCACTTGGGAAGGTATTGATTTTATCAACGACAGCAAAGCCACTAACTACGATGCTGCCGAAGTTGGTTTAGCATCAGTGAAAAGTCCAGCGATTTTAATTGCTGGTGGAGAAGCCAAAGCAGGTGATGATACTGGCTGGCTAGCACAAATCCAAACCAAAGCTGCTGCTGTATTATTGATTGGCTCTGCTGCACCCGCATTTGCCCAGCGCCTTCAAGAGGTGGGTTATTATTCTTACCACATTGTCGAAACTATGGAAAGGGCAATCCCTAGATCGGCGGAATTAGCTAAGGAGTATGAAGCGCCTGTGGTGTTACTATCTCCAGCTTGCGCGAGTTTCGACCAATATCCCAATTTTGAGGTGCGGGGCGATGATTTCCGTCAGTTGTGCCTTGCTTGGGCGGGAGGAGTAAGGCTTCAATACAACTCGATTCTTTCATCTTCTCTATAATTGATTCACTGTGTGGCTTGCAGTTACACAGTGAATCAATTATGTAATCTAAAAGTGCGGTGCGATCGCATGATCACAGAAATTTAAAATATTCTAGAAGGATTGTTTAGAGCTAATTTAGTGGTTTTCTATAATTATGTTTTGCTGTAGTTTGCAACTTCAACCTCATGAGCGATGCTTGTAGGTTTAGGAATAGGTAAACCATCTTCTAGCATTCCTTCTATATGAAATTCAATAGCTTCTGCAATCATCTGCTTGACTTCTTCTAAAGTTTCACCCACAGCTACACAACCTGGTAAATCAGGGATATAAGCGCCATAGCTAGTTTCTCCCTTTTCAATCACAACTGTATAACGCATTAGTATTCCTCCAATTGAGCTTGTCTCCAGATGTTTTTAAGAGTACCAATTGGCACATCCACATTTGGTTTACCAGACACTGTTACAGTACTAGGTTTATCTGGATGTTTGAACTGTCGATGACTACCTTTAGTTCTAGCAAGATACCAACCATCAGCTTCTAGTCGTTTAATAACTTCGCGTACTTTCATGCTAACGCTTATCTGTATAGGTGAAATTTATATTACAGATAGAGTGTCTTATTGAGAAAGAAAAGTAAACGACATTGTGTTGTAATTTATGTCCGTAATTTTGTCGTAGGTTTCAACATTGCTAAGTAGACGGACAAAAATATTTCTCATGAATCGAGTGGCTCAAAATGAAATGCTAAAGTTAATAATCAAGCTTTTGCAGAGCTATATTCCATCTCTCCCAGATAAAATTTATATATGAACGCTACACAAGAAAAACTAAAAGTTCAGCTTGAACAGGCTTTAGTCGAGGCTTTTGGCGCTGACTTCGCGGGAGTAGACCCAATTTTGGTTTCTGCTAGCAATCCTAAATTTGGTGATTATCAGGCGAATGTGGCTTTATCCCTGAGTAAAAAGTTAGGCAAGCAACCAAGAGCGATCGCAGATGCGATCGTTGAGAAACTAGATGTATCCGAAATCTGCGAACCACCAGAAATTGCTGGGCCAGGATTTATCAATCTGAAACTGAAAACGGCGTACCTGGAAGCACAACTGAACGAAATTCAAGCTGATCCCAGACTTGGAGTTCCACCCGCGAAAACACCCAAGCGGGAAATTGTGGATTTTTCCAGTCCGAATATTGCCAAAGAAATGCACGTCGGACACCTGCGTTCTACCATTATTGGTGATTCCATCGCCCGGATTTTAGAATTTCTTGGACACGATGTGCTGCGGTTAAATCATGTCGGTGATTGGGGTACGCAGTTTGGAATGTTAATCGCCTATCTGCGGGAAGTTTACCCAGATGCGCTTACCACCGCTAATGCTTTAGATATTGGTGATTTAGTTTCTTTTTACCGCAAAGCTAAACAACGCTTTGATACAGATACAGCTTTTCAAGAAACAGCACGCCAAGAAGTTGTCAGATTACAAGCAGGTGCAGAAGATACACTTCATGCTTGGAAACTGTTGTGCGAACAATCACGGCGAGAGTTTCAAATAATTTATGAATTGCTGGATATCAAGTTAACTGAACGGGGCGAATCTTTCTACAACCCCTTATTATCTGGTGTTGTGGAAGATTTAGAGAAATCTGGCCTACTGGTAGAAAACCAGGGCGCAAAATGCGTTTTTCTAGATGGATTTACAAATAGAGAAGGTGAACCTTTACCCTTGATTGTGCAGAAATCAGATGGCGGTTATAACTACGCCACAACTGATTTAGCATCCCTGCGCTACCGGATTCAGCAGGATGAAGCAAAGCGGATAATTTATGTAACTGATGCTGGACAAGGAAACCACTTTGCCCAATTCTTCCAGGTAGCACGCAAAGCTGGATGGATTCCCGATGATGTGGAATTAGTCCATGTTCCCTTTGGGTTGGTATTAGGAGAAGATGGGAAGAAATTCAAAACTCGTTCTGGGGATACTGTGCGGTTACGGGATTTATTAGATGAAGCTGTTTCTCATGCCCATGCTGACCTAAAAAATAGATTACAAAAAGAAGAACGTCAAGAAACTGAAGAATTTATTAATGAAGTTGCGAGGGTAGTTGGAATCAGTGCAGTTAAGTATGCAGACTTAAGCCAAAATCGCACCAGTAACTACATCTTCAGCTACGACAAAATGCTGGATCTCAAAGGTAATACTGCGCCTTATATGCTATATGTTTATGCGCGGATTCATGGTATTAGCCGCAAGGGTGATATTAACTTTAAAGAGTTGGGAAATAATGCCGTTTTGTTGCAGCATGAAACAGAATTAGCGCTGGCAAAATATTTACTTCAACTGGATGAAGTTATTAGTAGTGTAGAGCAAGACTTACTGCCTAATCGTTTATGTGAGTATTTGTTTGAATTGAGTCAGAAGTTTAACCAATTCTACGATCGCTGTCCTATACTACAAGCCGAGGAACCGCAGAGGACATCGCGCTTGGTTTTATGTGATTTGACTGCTAGAACTCTGAAGTTGGGATTATCTTTGTTGGGAATTCAGGTGTTGGAGAGGATGTAATATTTTTAACGCAAAGGTACGCTAAGGTAACGCGAAGGTACGCAGAGTAAGAGTTAAGCTGGTTTTTTCATCAGAATTGCTGGACTTGGAGGCAATCGCATCTGTGAGATTTTTTAAGATATTCACACTGGTATTAGCATGAAACATACTGATAAAAGACAGGCAGGATAAAAGGTGACAATCGAAATCTACGTCAGCACTGATATAGAAGCGGATGGCCCTATACCTGGGCCCCACTCCATGCTTAGTCTTGCCTCAGCTGCGTATACCGCAGACAAACAATTAGTTGCAACTTTTACAGCTAATTTAGAAACCTTGCCAGGGGCCCAAGGACATCCCAAAACTATGAAATGGTGGGCAGAACAGCCAGATGCTTGGGCAGCTAGTAGAGCCGACCCCCAGCCCCCTCTAGAAGTCATGAAGTCTTACCACGCCTGGCTTGTGGCTTTACCAGGTAAACCGATCTTTGTTGGTTATCCAGCAGCCTATGACTTTATGTTTGTCTACTGGTACTTGATAAACTTTGTGGGCGATAGCCCCTTTAAATTTTCTGCATTGGATATCCGTTCCTATGCGATGGCATTCTTGAAACAAAGCTACAACGAATCTGGCAAGGATAATCTACCTGCTGCATGGTTAGAAAATCTTCCATTGGCTCACATTGCCTTGGATGATGCCATTCAGCAAGGGAAGTTATTCTGTAATCTTTTGCAAGCGAATCTAGAGAGAGAAGAAAGATAGCTATGCGATCGCACTTATAAGATTTTGTAACAGATTTCCGATAACGACGAAGCCTGATTCATTGTTATCGGAAATCCCTTACTCCTTTAAGAAACCGAGGATCTTGCCCTATACCTGAGTACCTTCGATATAAGCCTTAATGGTGGGTAGCGCCGTCATCTTCTCATAGAAGAAATTGTTGACTATTTTCATCACTTCCGCCTGGGCTACTTCTACTTCCGAACCAAGGGGAGTGCCAGATTCTTGGCGGCACAAACTACGATATAAGCGCAGCAAATGACGCACGATTTCTAACTCTTCTTCCCCCTCTAAAACCTTGACGGCTGCCACAATCAGTTCATCTGCCTGATTGAGAACACTATCGAGATCAAACACAGCACTATTGTCTCTGGCTTGTTGCACAGTTCCCATTAATGCGTGGACTTGGTAAAGCAGTGCCGTAGGTTCGTCGAACAATTCACGCAGAAACGCTGCTTCCTCGTAACGCCCGTTCAGCCGAAAGATGTTGTACATCCGCTTGGCTGCTTTGCCGTAGTTGAGGTGTTTACCTTGTTTAACATATTTTTTGACTTCCTTTTCCAATACCGCCACATAATCATCCATGACATCGGCGGAGGCTTGCTTCACCAGTTTGGAAAAGATGGGAGCGGATTCAGCATCTAGATAAACTTCTTGAAAATAGCCGTCCAGATAGCCGTCTAGTGCTGTGATAGTTCCATCTGGTGCTTCCCAGGTAACATCTACCACGTTGCTGGCGTTGGACAATTGACTGCGTATTGTGTCAGCAACAACCCATTCCAACTTACACCAAGACCAGTTAGGATCTTGGGCTACGGCATCCCAGGTTAACACTAGAGGATTGCCCTCTAGGTCGCTTACCTCAATTTGACCGGCAATCACCTCATCGGGTTGCCAGTTAATTGGCGAACCAGCACGTCTGGTGTATTCTCCCCGAACCACTTGTTGGGGGTAAGCACCAAAGTTCACATCAATTAACTGATAATTGGGGCCGGACATGGTGTTAAGTGCCTTATCCCGAACCAGTTTGCCAAGAATCTCGGAGGCTTCGCTACGGGTAGGCGCAATGATATTCACCCGCTCGAAGTAGTCACAGTCCCCGGGATAAGTCTGAATCTTAGATTGAGCCGCTGAACCAGAGATCGCCAATGCGGTTTCTACAACACCAGGAATATCCTCAAATTCGACGATTTTGCCAATGGTGCGAAACCGTGCCAACTCTTGCGGGTCAAAATCCAACATGGTGACTTTGTGCCCAAAAGCACCTGTGTCTTTGTCTACGACAATATCGCTGTCTCCTGTGGCCTCGGTGATGGAATTCATCCAACGTTCCAATTCTTGCTCATTGAGTTGAACCCCTAAACGATTAGCTGATTCAACGATGCGGTTACGTGCATCTAGAGTTTGATCTTGTGCTTTTGTCATATTTTATTTCTGATTTTATTTTGTGATTATACCTTTATAGATGATTTCAATAAAAATGATTTTTGCGATCTTTGTTAAAGAATATTTATTGAATATTAAGTTTGATAAAATACGGTCTACCTCACAGTGATTGTATTAGACAAAAGCCGCTAACTATCTCTGTATAAGGTTCACAATGCAAATACTTACTAAGAGTTTGTTAGATTTTGTTCTCTAATAAATATTTTTAAAGAGAGAAAAATAGATAGTAGGAAATATCATGATACTCCAAATTCATCTTTTTACTGATGAGTGTCATGTTAAACAAAGAATGTTCATAAATAGTCATTTTCAGAATAAGTAGTAGATAATCTGCAAAAATAAAGTTAACTATTTAAAATCGTCGTTTTTCCTTTTTCATTCTTAATTGCTAAGGGTTTTAAATATATTTACTTTTTGTAATATAGTTGTATTTATTTCCACTCACTTAGTTAGCGATCGCTAACTAAGTTATGTGCCAAAAAAATTTATTCCGCTAAGGTGTCGAGGCGGCGATCAAAAGCATAAGGATGAACCCAAAAAGAGACCTAGGCTGTAAAGCAGAGGTCTTTCGCTTTCAGAACGTTGTAAAATTCATTAGCAACGTAAAACGCTGATATGGTTAATTTAATGGCTTCTGCGCCATCAATGCCAAAATAGCAAGTCAATTGCCAATTCCATACTGACAATTATTGTTACTCCTATACCTAAAATGCGATCACCAATATTCCCCATATTTAGTTACAAACCTAAATATCTAATGCTGGGCCAAAAATTTTCTTTATATTATGCAAGGTTTTAGGAGAACTTTTCCCAAGATTGGGCAACTAATTGGCTCAACCAGCGACGTTGTTGTTGATCCAGCATTGGATCATCTGCTAGCAACTGAGCGGTTAATTCCTCCAAAGATTGACCCTGAGCGCGGACAATTTTAATGACTCCAGCGATCGCAGCTGCAACGAGTTCTTCATCAATCGGCTGTTGTCGTAGGGCAAAAATTTCTTGGGGACTGTCTGGAATGGGATAATTCATGGCGTGGGTTTACAAAAATACAAAATGAACAATAAATTCAACAAATTCTTAAAATTTCTTTACTGAATTGTTACGCAACTAGTTGCGCGGACTATACCTTACTTTGTGCCTTCATAAAATCTGTCTTAGTGAGTAGATTGATCGGAGATGTCAGGAAACGATGAGAGAAATCCTTTATTTAGAAGTTCCAACTCCAGATATAGAAAGTGTGCGTAGCTGGCTACAAACAGATTTTGAACCTGGAAATGGAGAAAAAGTGCTTACTTCGGAAGGCTTTCGCCTCAAAATACCCAGTGCTAAGACACCTTCGGGGGCGGCTCTTTCCGAAAACTTGCCTGTGGAACTTTCGGTATTTGTTTGGTCAGTGCAACGAACTACCTATCTGAAAGTGTTTCGTTGGGCAGAACAACCCTTTCCCAGTGAGGGCCAAATTCTGCAACGCCTAACCAAAGAAATCAGAAGCCGTTTTCCGCATCATTATCCAGAACCACCAGCGATTGATTTATCCCAACAATCGATTTTTGCCGCTTTAGCCTCTGCTTACCCCCTCACCGTCAAGTATTTTCAGAAAATGCCCAATGGTGAATACGATCTAACACGTGCCTACTGGTGGGAAAAACGATGGCGCGAAGGAGTACGAAATCCGCAGAGTCCGCGTCAAGTTGTGTTTTCCAGTCGAGGGGACAGGGGAGCCGGGGAGCAGGGCAGCAGGGCAGCAGGGGGAGGTGGAAAAATAATATCTTCATCATCTTCCTCATCCCCTACTTACGACCTGATTTATATCGGCGGCGCACTAGGCACGATTCATGCAGCATTGATGGCAAAACTAGGATATAAAGTCCTGCTGGTGGAACGAATGCCCTTTGGCCGGATGAACCGAGAATGGAATATTTCTCGAGATGAGATTCAAAGCTTGGTTAACCTGGGTTTAGTCACCCCCGCTGAGTTAGAAACCATCATTGCTAGGGAATACAAAGATGGATTCAATAAGTTTTTTGATGCGAACAACCCATCCAAACTGCGATCGCCCGTTCTGCACACACCCACAGTCCTAAATTTAGGCTTAGATTCCGAAAAATGGCTCCAAATGTGTGGGCAAAAGCTGCAAGCAGCAGGCGGCGAAATCTGGGATGAAACAGAATTTATGCGTGCAGATATTGATATATCACAAGTTTTGTTGCAAGTCAAGCACTTACCTAGTCAAGTTGAAAAACAAGTAAGTGGACGACTGCTAATAGATGCAATGGGAACTGCATCACCCATCGCTTGGCAATTAAATGGTGGTCGTGCCTTTGATAGCGTTTGCCCAACAGTAGGAGCAGCAATTGAGAGCGGATTTGAGCCAGGAGTATGGGATTCGCAATACGGGGACGTTCTTTATAGTCATGGGGATATTTCGCGGGGAAGGCAGTTAATCTGGGAACTGTTTCCCGCAGCAAATGATGAATTGACGATTTATTTATTTCATTACCATGAAGTCAATGCTGAAAATCCTGGTTCCTTGCTAGAGATGTACGAGGACTTTTTCACAATTTTGCCAGAGTATCGCAGGTGCGATATGGACAAATTGGTGTGGAAGAAGCCGACATTTGGGTATATACCGGGGCATTTTAGTGTAGGAAGTAGCGATCGCACAGTTGCCTTTGATCGATTGATTGCGATCGGCGATGCCGCATCACTCCAGTCTCCACTCGTCTTCACCGGTTTTGGTTCGCTAGTTCGCAACTTAGAGCGCTTAACAACACTGTTGGATACTGCTCTCAAACACGACTTATTGAGTTTCCGCCACTTGAACCAAATTCGGGCTTACCAAAGCAACGTTTCCGTTACTTGGCTATTTTCCAAAGGCATGATGGTACCCACTGGGAAATTCTTACCACCCCAGCGCATTAACTCCATGCTCAACACCTTCTTTGGACTGTTAGCAGATGAACCCCAAGAAGTAGCAGATAACTTTATCAAAGATAGGTGTGATTGGTTAACCTTTAATCGCCTAGCGCTCAAAGCCGCTAGGAAAAATCCTGCCTTACTTTTATGGATTTGGGAACTGGCTGGGCCTAGAGATTTAATGCGATGGCTTGGTAGTTATTTCAATTTCGGTCGTCATGCCCTTGTTAGCGCTTTACTAAGCCCCTGGTTTGGGCGCTTCTTAAACCGGGTAGGTTTTTGGCTAGAACCCCGAAATCCTGGCTTGTGGCTGTGGCTATTGGCGATTAATTATGCGATCGCCACAGGCAAACCGCGATCGCGCGCTCAAGTAGCAAAGGCAAACCCAGAAGCCATAATTCCGAAGTCAGAAGCAAGGATTCTCAATTAGTCATTAGTCATTAGTCATTGGTCATTGGTCATTGGTCATTGGTCATTGGTCATTGGTCATTGGTCATTAGTTATTGGTCATCGGTCTTAGTAGTTTGACAAATGACAAATGACAAATGATAACTAACTAATGACAAATGACAACTAACTATTGACCTTTGGGGCGAAAATTCGGTAGTTCCACAGATGCCAACGACTTACGCCCCTTGGGTGGACGTTGGGGATAAACCACAGGTGAAGGTGAATTCCCGTCATTGGTGTTATCACTTAATGACTCTGAGGAAAAATCATTTTCTGATAATTCCAACTGTGACAATTGAGACACTTCTGACCAGTAATCTTCACCTTCTCCAATAGGCGGCTCAGTGTGGAAAGAGTTAGAAGACACCAGTAAGTTATTAGCTGGTGAAAGTACAGAATCTGTCGTCCAAGAAGTGGAGGTAGTTACAGAGGGATTAATTTCTGCCTCCAACTCCTTCTCCCGTGGATTTTCTGCTTTTTCATCGTCTTCTAATATTGTTGCTAAAGTCTCCCAGACAGGGGCATTATTAGCATCTGCATCTGTTTTTGCAGTAGGCGGTGGTGATGCAGATGGAGGCTGGGAAGTGAAAAACATTTGGATGAGACTATCTAACTGCTGATCTAAATTGGATGACCCCGAAGTTGAAACAGCTTCAGGTGTATCTGGGGAATCGTCAATTTTTGGAGAGGGGGCAGGAGGTTCTGCTGATTTTGGCGTATTTTGTTTAACTGACCAGTTCCAAGAAGATGGTGGCGGTGGAGTCGGTTCAGTTCTTTGGAATGGGATTGGTGCTGACGGTTCACCCCAAGAATCATCTTCATTTTCAGTCAATGATTCTGATTCTGCTGACCAAGGTTGAATTGGCTGGGCGTTAGGAAACAAAGACCGAGCTTTTCTAGAAAATCTTCCTTGGCTACTAGTTATGTCTTTGGGATGTTTGGCAGTATCTTCTAAGGAGTCATAGCTAGGAACCGATGTATCTAGACATTTTTCCAAAGCCGCTTTAAATTGCAGCGTCTGACGTTGTTGTCGCATCAGTCTAGTACGTAACTCTCGACAAACAGTTTCTGACTGCAATAACTGCTCAGACTGTTCGCTGTTACTAGTGTGTAACAACGTACATTCTCGCTCTAGCTGGGCAAGGCGTTGCTGGCTAATTTGTAGCTGTGCTTTATAACTATCAGTAAAAATTTCCTGGCGTTGAACAGTTTGTACAGCAGTTTCTAATTGTTGAAATAAGGATTTTATCTGTTCTTGAGCCGCAGCTAATTCTTGAGTATGTTGGTTGAGCATCGACTCGGTAACGCTAGAGCGCGTTTTCTGCCACTGCAAAACCTTTTCAGACTCAGCTAGGTTGTCTTTTAGCTGCTCTACTTGTTCATACAAGTTATTATTAGCTGCACGCAATTCTTCGTTCAATGCCAGCAGGTTCTGAAATTCTGAATCAATAAGTGCTTGCTTGCCGATTTCCGGTTCTGCAACCCAGTCCTGCTGGGTGGTATCTTTTGAAAATTGTGTATCTTCAGCTGGCATGAGGAGTGGCAGTTGCTTAACTGCCATATTGTCATTAGGCACAACTGAGTAAAAGGGACAACTCGCCTGCTCCGATTGTGGCGAATTAGCAGAATTTAGGGATTCCATCACAGCCCCCTTATTTGATGTGTCAGCTTCATTCATCACTCTTGACCCACCTGCCTAAAAATATCAGCAGTGCTGGCATTAGCATTGCTTATCAACTTTGTCTAATCAGGGTTTGCTCTAGAAGCTAAGTTTAACTCTCTCCAGGCACCAGCAATTCATCATCAATTGGTGTTCCCTATTTTGGATCTAGACTGATGCCGTTATAACACTATGATGCTCGTCCCCGTCAAGAAGAGGCAGGGGGAACGGGGCAGGGAGCAGGGGAGATTAAAACAGTCGTGTCTCTGTCCCACGGAAGTTTTTTTACATGAAAAAACTGCATTAGCTTATACTTTATTTTCTGCAATCGCATCTATCTTAAGGTTTAAATCTCAAACATCCCCTGTAATACATTTTTCTCCTGACTCATTTATTACTTAGAATAGATGTCAGTATAAGTATCTATTATTCGATGATAATTCTATAATCTTGAGCGATCGCACCATATAAAGGTAAGGTGATTACCTATCAAAATGTTAAAAGCGCTTTCGAGTTGGCTTAGCCCGCTACGCTTTCGGCTCCAACCCATTTACTACGTGGACGTTCTTGGTCTGGGAAAGGAAAAATCACCCGTGTCGAAGTCAGTCTAGATGGCGGTAAAACTTGGCAGTTTGCAGGACTGAGAGAACCAAATTTTCCATTAGGAGAAGAAATTAAAGTAGCAATTAAGACTAGTTTGGGTGTAATTGTCATCACTGCTTTAGCTGCCTGTACAGGACACACATTAGAGAGAAATATTCTGTTTGCTCAAGGTTTAGTTTTAGGATATGCTGGTTTTTTAGGCGTTCAGATGAGTACTCGCACATTACCAAAACTGCCAGATTCTACTGTAAGTTTAGTGCTTCGCATCTTCTTGGGCACACTATCAATCTATCTTTTTTGGGAAGCTTGGATAAATTATCAACACATAATATAGTATATAGTAGCTTGTCATCAAGTCGGTGAGCCAACTTAACTTCTAACTCTGCATTGGATATGCCAATGTTTTTAATTTGTCAACAGAGTTTTACTTTTCCGTATTAAACTTATTTTTTATTTCACTCATGAACTGAAATATATATTTCAGTTTACTGTTCTATATGTCATAGATATTATCGACTATGTTGAGCTAATTGGAATTATTTTGGATATCAAAAGTTACTAATTTTATACTAACTGCATAGCGTACTAGACCAACAACATCATAAATATTAAGTCGTTTCATCAAATGCACTCGGTGTGCCTCAACCGTTTTAGTACTGATGCTTAATAACTCTGCAATCTCTTTTGTGGAAAGACCTTCTGCAATTAATTTTAAGATTTCAATCTGGCGGGGTGTTAATAAAGAGCTAGGCTTTTTGTTGGTAAAGATACGTTCCTTTTTTGTCGATAATTCTGACTCTAGTTGATGAGGTCTTGTAATTTCTAATTTTAATTCATCGTTAACTAAAGCAAGTTTTGTTGTATAGTTTTTAACTTTTATTTTTAATTCTTCATACGCTTTAGATAACACTAGCTCTGCTTGTTTGTGTTTAATAATATTAAGTGCTGTTTGAATAGCAACATAGAGGTCTTGTTGACTAATCGGTTTTAAAATATATCCACAAGTAAATCTCAGTGTCGCCCTTTCTACAGTACTTTGATCAGAGTATGCTGTAATATAAATAAAAGGTATTTGGAGACAATCCCAAATTTCTTGCGCCGCTTGAATACCATCCATTCCACCCCGTAATTTAATATCCATTAAAACTAAATCTGGGCGAAGTTCAGTTGCTTTCTCAATTGCTGTTTCTCCTGAATCTACAATATCTACAACAGTGTATCCGAGCCACTCTAAATTTTCTTTTAAATTCATTGCAAGAATAAATTCATCTTCGACAATAAGAATCCGATGAATATTTGTTATAAAAGTGTCCATAAGACTATTGGTTAACTATATATCTAATATCCGTTTTTTACAGACTTTCATTCAATGATTGATTTTGTAAACAATCAAAATCTCTACAATTACTACTCCTAACAATGCAAATCAGCATTATGTTCCTTCTCTCATCTAGTTGCAGTAGCATAAACTTTGCTTATCACTGCTGATCAACTGTGGTGCTGTTACTGATTGTGTACATAAAATTTCTATAAAGTTCATTATCTTATCCGTGAAAATACAGAAGTTGATGCCTTATTAAAAGAGATAAAAGACTACTTTAAATCTTTCTCTTCTACTGGTTTACAGTCTGCGATCGCTTGTTGCATAGATCTAGGAACCTTATGGCTTTTAAAGCCTAATCTATCATTATTTTCTGATAATTAGGAAAATCCTTAAATCATTTAAGGATTTTCCTGATTGTACTTTTTTTGTATTGCAGTTAATGTTGTAAAACACTGCAAAAATAATATATTATTACGTCAATTTATAATGTGAATCACTTTCAACAAGCTTTTATAATCCTGGCTCCTCAGTTTCCTAGCTTAAAAAGCATATAAAATGCAATTGCTTCTCAGGTAATCATTCACGGAAAATAGGCATTTACACTAAAGAAAACCGTGGATTAAAAATTTTACTAACTCTATTTATAAATTTTCTTGCTTCTTTTATTTGGAAGATGTATTTTATCATGACTTATTAAAAGCATATTACAAAAAAATGTATTTTAATTTTCACAGTTTCTACTCATACTATTAATCTTAACCTGTTAATTAATATTTTTTAGGAGATGGATATATATTATGTATGACTTGCAAATGTTTACTATGAGAGATATGTCAGAATGTGGTTTAGCTCTGCGTAGTTTAGGCAAAAAAGCTAACAGCATGGAGGAAGTTGGTAATCATATTGTCCAATATCTTTATAACAATTTAATTGATTTCAAATCTGGTGAAAGATCCTGTGCGCTTGTCCGTTTTTTCAAAACTCACTCTTACGCAGAACTCCCACCAAATTTACAAGAATATACACATAATCTTGTTAGCAATGATGTACTAAAAAATAATCTTAAGTGTTTAACTTTATTGTCAACTGCTGGACAAAAACCAGAATGGAACTCACGGCATAAATCTGAGGGACATAAGGTAATTCCTCTCTTCAGTAAAGAGATGATTGCTCAAATACCTATGATTTTTCAACTTATCCAACAACTAGGGTTAAATCTTGATGTTGTAGTGCGACCAGACCTAAATTTATTAACTGATTTAGAACAGAAGATGTATAACGTCTTTTATATCCCTGATGCCTTGGGTAGTCCTTATATTCCTTCACAAACATCATTTGTAATTCCTTATAATATCAAGTCTGTAGTTGGATTTGGAGGATTATTGCCTTCAGGTAACATATTTACAATTATCATGTTCTTGAAAGTTGCTATTCCTCAGATAAGCGTCGATTTATTTCGTCCTTTAGCACTAAACGTAAAAATGGCAATACTACCTTTTGAAAATGAAAAAACTTTTACTGAGCAAGAGCAGCCTCTTGTAGGTGAGAATATTTCAACGACAACAGGTGATGAAACGTTTCAATATCTTAATTCACAGATTACAACACTAAATCAGCTATTAGATGTTTCTGAGCAATCTACCATAAGTCAATCAGATCGCCTTGAACAAACAAATGCTTCCCTTCAAGAGACTTTAAAAAAGCTTCAATCAGCTCAAATTCAACTAGTACATAACGAAAAAATGTCTAGTTTAGGAAAACTCGTTGCTGGTATTGCTCATGAAATTAATAACCCTGTTAACTTTATTCATGGTAATCTCAGCTATGCTAAAGAATATACACATTCTATTCTGGAAATAATCCAGAAATATCAAAAATATTATCCAGATCCTCCCGAAGAAATCAAAGAGTTAGTTAAAGAGAATGACTTAAATTTCCTAATTCGAGACCTGACAAGAACTTTCAATTCTATGACAGTAGGAACGGAACGAATTACTGAAATTGTTAGCTCACTGCGAAATTTCTCTCGTTTAGATGAAGCAGAAATTAAACAAGTGTATATTCATGAAGGTATCGATAGTACTTTAATGATTTTAAAGCACTTTTTACAAGCTACAGATAAAACTCCAGAAATTGAAGTTGTTAAACAATATAGTCAATTACCTTTAATAGAATGCTATCCTGCTCAAATAAATCAAGTTTTTATGAATATCATTACTAATGCTATTGATGCATTACAAGATAGTGGTAAATCATGGTTTAGACCTAATAATCAACTAGAAAAAGCCAATTGTCTATTACCAGTAATTCGTATTTCCACTGAAGTAATTGAGCCAGAATGGGTAGCAATAACCATTGCTGATAATGGTTGTGGAATGAATGAGAAAGTGCGTGCAAGATTATTTGACCCTTTTTTTACTACTAAACCTGTGGGTAAAGGCACGGGTTTAGGTCTATCGATTAGTTACCAGATTATAGTCGAACGACATCGCGGAAAAATCAGCTGTATTTCTGTTCCAGAGCAAGGGACAGAATTTGTGATTAAGATTCCTGTAAAGACTAAAAACTAATCGCACAAAACTCCTACCCTTCAAAGGCAGGGGGAGCAGGGGAACAAGGATTATTGATATTATCCAATTCCCAATGCCCACTTGCCCTGAAGGTATCGCAGAGAAGGGATTCCCAATTCCCAACTAAAATGCAGCTTTGAGCAAAGCGATCGCTCGAACCCACAGCATAATACTAATAGGCGCTCCAATGAGAATACCAGCGATCGCCCAGCCTCTTTGATGGGCTTTGAATTGTTCAATACTGCGCCACTGCCTACTTTTCCAAGCCCATTCATTGCCTTTAGCACCGAGTGCGATCGCCATCAACCACCAACCATGTGGTACAAAACAGAATAGCCCATACCATACCTGATTCGGCCACATCCACAACCAAGGCATGAGAAATGCGCCCCAGTTCCAACCGAGAATTTCCTCTGGAACTGTTTCATTTTGATTACTTATGCCGCATCCAGAATTGTTAATTATTTCTTTTAACGGTAAAAGCTGACTTCTGTTTGCAGATTTCACAGCCAGACCAGATTTGAGAGCATTCAGCGCTTGGCGGGCATCAGTAAATCGTTGTTCGGGAGCGGGTTCTATTAACTTTTGTAGCCAACTGGTAAAACTAGGACTGAGATTAACTCGGTCTGCAAATTGCAGTCGTAAATCCTGCTGAGGTAAATCAGAGGGGCAAGTCCCAGTGAGCAAATGAATCAGAGTCGCACCTAGTGCATAGAGGTCAGAAGCTGGAACTGCTCGACCACCAAATTGTTCCATTGGGGCATAACCATAAGTACCGACAACGGTGAAAGTAACGCCTTCTCTTGCCGCTTTATCTTGTACTGCACCAAAATCAACTAAATAAATCCGATTATCTTCGCCCCAGATTAAATTACTCGGTTTAATATCTCTATGTAACACCCCTGGATTTAACTCATGTAGATACATGAGAATATTTAAAATCTCACCGGCAATTTTTCTCGCTCGCTTTTCAGTAAACCTTTTGCCAAGAGAAAGTTTTTGTTTAAGCGACTCACCAGGAATATATTCTTGTATTAAGCCAAACCAGAGAGTGCGATCGTCGATACAAAAATAATCTATATATCTAGGAATGCGGGGATGACTTATTGTTTTAAGAATTTGTGCTTCCCTCTCAAAAAGTTTTAAATCATCCCACTGTATAGTACCGCCAAAGGCTAAAAGTTTGACCACAACGGTCGAATTTTCGCCATCAGAGGCTAGTAAATCCTTTGCAAGCCAAGTTTGACGAATTCCATTGTTACCAAGTTGGTGTTGGATTTGATAACGATCTTGTAATATCTGTTCTGGTTGCAGCATCTTACACCTGCTGGCAGTTTACGCCGATCTGATTCCCTTATATTCAAGGATAGTCATTATCTAGAGAAATTGTGGGAATGAGATAATTTTTGCGATAGTAAGCTTGATATTCCGCAGACAGCAGAGGTTCCCACCAATCACGATGATTGAGATACCATTCAACAGTTAAACGTAAACCCTCAGCAATTGTTACAGAAGGTGTCCAAGCAAGCTGAGTTTTAATCTTGTTCGCATTAATTGCATATCTCCTGTCGTGTCCCTGTCTATCCTTGACAAAAGTAATCAAATCCTTTGCTGGACGGATTGGTAAATCAGGTGCTAATTCATCCATCATTTCACACAAAAGCTGCACCAGGGTGAGATTTTCTACCTCATTGTTGCCACCAATATTGTAGGTTTCCCCTGGTTGACCATGATTGATTACCACATCCAAAGCACGACAATGATCGACCACATAAAGCCAATCCCGCACATTTTTACCATCACCATAAACAGGTAATGGTTTACCTATTAAAGTGTT
Organism: Nostoc sp.; assembly: GCF_036917775.1. GTDB lineage: Bacteria > Cyanobacteriota > Cyanobacteriia > Cyanobacteriales > Nostocaceae > Nostoc. The sequence goes on along the minus strand of NZ_JBALEQ010000161.1, from coordinate 29,988 downwards.
GATGCACATCAGGGGAATTAGCTTTTCGGGAAATTGATAAGGCCCGTAATTGTTAGAGCAATTTGTGATAATTGTAGGAAGTTTATAAGTATGATAATAGGCCCTGACTAAGTGATCGCTACCAGCTTTTGAGGCTGAATAGGGACTATTAGGAGCGTAAGGTGTAGTTTCCGAAAAAGCTGCATCATTTGGACTCAAACTACCGTAGACTTCATCAGTCGAAACGTGTAGGAGACGATAATCAGATGGCTGTGCTTTAGCCTCCCAATATTGGCGAAAAGCTTCCAGCAGCGTGAAAGTTCCCACCACATTAGTTTGTACAAAAGCCGCCGGCCCAAGAATCGAACGATCAACATGAGATTCAGCAGCAAAATGAGCGATAGTATCTATATTTTCAGTTGATAATAGGTTGTCTATGATGGTGCGATCGCAAATATCACCCTGCACAAACCGAAAATTCTCTCTTCCCTCAACCGCCGCCAAATTCAGACGATTCCCCGCGTATGTAAGCGCATCCAACACCACCACCCGGTCATCTGGATAAACCTGACACCAGTGATGGACAAAATTCGCCCCAATAAACCCCGCACCCCCAGTAACTAATAACCGCCGACTCATTCCATTTCCTCTCTTATCTCTGTGTTCTCTGCGCCTCTGCGGTTCATTTATATTACTTAAAATATTTTTTCCTTAGCTTTCCATATATCCTCTGAGCGAGTAATTTTGCCATACGTATTTTCGTCAAACTCTTAATATTAGATGGCTGTTGGATCTTGTGATCGAAAAACTCATTTAACTCATCTAGAATAGCTTGGAAACGCTTAATAATATTTTCAGTCCGATGCTCAGTGAAAAAATCTTCAGATAAACTAAAAGCTGCTGAAGAATCAATCACTTTCAGAATACGTTGCACATCATATTCTTGAGAATATCCAGCAATTTTATAGCAATTAAAGCCAGGATCTAAGTAATCTGCCAGTCCTCCGTTAACACTAGAAAATACTTGACAGCCACAGGCAAGAGCTTCCATTGGTTGTAGCCCAAATCCTTCACTAACGCCCTGTTGTGCCCAGTACTCAGCCGAATCATAGAGGTAAACCTTAGCTCGGTTAAATAGTCCGGGTAAATCTTCTATGTATGAATCAACAACCAATACTTTACAACGTTTTTGCAACGCTGGAATCAATTCTTTAATTAAATACTCAGAAGATTTTCGAGCCTGGACTAAAACATCAATATCCCGTTCCAGACCTAAATTTTGAAACTCATCAGAAATTTGATTGGGCAAATAATAAATCAGAGAATTAGGTGATTTTTCTCCCCAGTATCCCATTGTATAGCGGCTAACAGTAACAATCGGAATACTCGCAGGTAGTCTAAATGGATAACCTGGACTATGTGCATGGTAAACCACATTGTATTGCTTAAGTTTAGCCACGAGTTGAGCTATATCAAATCCCCAACTAATGACAAAAATTACATCATTTAAATTTTTCTCTTTTAGTAAATCATCAATAAAAAGCTTATCTTTTTCTCGCTGACGGTAAGTTACAACCTCAGCACTACAGAAATTCTGAGCCAAATTAAGTGCTTTTAACTCAGCCCAAAGGCCACCACAGGCAAATTTGCCATCTGTACCGGGGAGTAAGAAGTAAAGTTTTCTCATAATTTTTAAGGAAACATTTAACCTTGTGTTCCTACATCCAGGGAGCATTATCCATCAAAGCATCTAACATCTTCTGGAAGTTTTGACGGAATACTACGGCTAATAAACCGCAGAACATTGTAGTTGCTGCCATCACCCACCAAAAGTGAGTGACGTGCCATAAGCCGCCGAACAGGGCAAAGATGATTAGTCCAGCGCCAGCGCCCCCTGCAAACAGTAGAGTTGTTTCTTTTGCGGTTTCTTTGAAGGTGCGTGATTTTGATTCCATAAGATTACTCTTGCCAGCCCACTTTAACAAAATGTGCATCACGCCCCCAAACATCGCGTGTGCGGGTAATATTTTCAATTGCTAGGTTAAAAGGAATGGCAGTTGTTAAGTAACGCTGCGCCATAAAACCTAAATCAGGTGCGAGTTCAGCTGCTGTCGTCGCTGCTAACCCCAAACCGATAAGTTGCTCGATTGGTCGAAATGGTAATAACAGATGTACACCAACAGCTAGTCCAGCTGTTAAGAGCATTGCTACCGATAAATTTGTGCCGCAACGGGGATGTACAGCTAAATCCCATTCTCCATTGGTGAGGCGATGTCGAGCAAGTGCTACCGCACGGCGCAAATCACTAATATTTACTTCACCATAAAGGTAAAATCCATGCTCAGTAGACAAACCGCCTAATAGTTCGTTATCTGGTTGAACGTTAGTAGCTTTTCCTTTAGCAGGTTGGCCACTTTGTGAATCACTAAGAACCCAAACAGTAGCGTGTTCTAAGGCGTGAACCTGCCGGATCATCAAAATTTCTTTCAACCCTGGAATAAATGATAGCTGCCTGAGTAAGTCAGCATCTTGTGTGGGTTGGGGAAAGTCTAAGGGACGGTATTCTGGGTTCGGAACTTTCTCAGATACAGGAGCTTTAAGATCAAAGTTAAAAAAATTCAAGGGAGACGAGCCACCCTGAAAAGAAGCAGAAGTATTCATTGGAACACCGCTCTCCAAGCCGATGGAGCAATATAGATTTCTCTCAAATGTAACGCTTGCACTACTGAATTGTTGCTAATTTTTGTGGTTAATTGTTGAGTTTGGGTATCAAGTATGGGGCATGGGGCATTGGGAATTGGGAAGAGACATAGTTTTGTAGGTTGGGTGCAGCGATCGCGTAACCCAACATAAATAAGCTGGTAATCTTGGGTTGCGTTTCACTCCACCCAACCTACATAAATATATCTTTTAAAAAACTCTAGGTTTCAACATAGATGAGGTTTAGTTTCCGAGTCCGAGGGTCAGCTGGCTCCACTAACATAAACTCCGGCTGAGTGAAGGACTCGGAACTTTTGGTAGAGCGTTCACACTGAAAACTTAGGCGTGGGGAGGGAAACAATCAGCCAACCTCAAAATTGGCTTGCAATTCTACCAGACCATAGCAATTAGGTTGCTACTAGTAAATTGTTTATTCGATCTGGTTAGGGAGAAGACAGCAATTGACATCATTTAAGCAGACTTTGCCCCACTGTAAGGCCCAGCGAACAAGAGCTACTCGATTTTCGGTCTCAGTCTTGGTCAGAATATTGCTGATATGGTTATCAACTGTACGCTTGCTAATCTCCAGTTTTCCTGCAATCTCTTGGTTAGTTAAGCCAGCGGCCACTAGGTCGATAATTTGCAGTTCTCTGTCTGACAGACTAACGGGGGTCTCAGACTTGCCACCAGCCATGACTATTTCTATCCTCCTTTGGTATATCTACTTAATCACTCTTTTTAATTCTAGAAGATTCTTTTGTTGGTAGGGGTTTCAAGTATTAGCAGTAATACTATTGTCAATATTTTCTTTGGATTTCAAGTTGGCAAGAATATAAATCTCGACAATACACAAGTATTTTATAACACTTATTTTTGTCTGTGGGCTAGTATAAATATTTAGATAAATTCGGTGGTAATTAGAAGCATATAGATGTTATGGAGTAGTAAAAATTGCTATTTCATTCTATGAAGGACTGGCGACAAATTAGCAAAAATTGTTGTAGATTTTATACTGTAAATTCTTAATCCAAAATCGAAATCTCAAATCTAAAATGAAATGAGCAATTCCCGTGTTTTGTGCCTCGGTGAAATTTTGTTTGATTGTTTAGCTGATCAATTAGGGTTAAAGCTGGAAGAAGTTAAATCCTGGACTCCCTATCCAGGAGGGGCTCCAGCTAACGTAGCCTGTGCTTTAGTCAAGCTGGGGACGACAGCAGCATTTATCGGAGCCGTTGGTGAAGATGAACCAGGAAATGCACTGGTTAAGCTATTACAAGATGTAGGTGTAGATACGACGGGGGTACAACGTCACCCCACAGCACCAACGCGGCAAGTTTATGTTACACGGGATCTGGCTGGCGATCGCACCTTCGCCGGATTTGGTCAGTATGACACCGCAGAATTTGCCGATACTCGCCTGCAAGCCAAACAATTGCCAGATGCGCTGTTTCAAGAGGCAGATTTTCTGGTTTTGGGTACTTTGGAATTAGCCTATCCTGAAAGTGAACAGGCAATTTACCGCGCCCTAGAGTTGGCAGAACATTACGATCTAAAGATTGTTCTAGATATCAATTGGCGGCCTGTATTTTGGGACGAGCCAAAAATCGCTCATCAAAAAATTCCAGAATTATTTAAGCGAGTAGATTTCCTCAAACTCTCAAAAGAAGAAGCTGAATGGCTATTTGAAACCGCAGATCCTGGAGCCATTACTTACCGCTTGGCTTCAATTGAAGGGGTGTTAGTAACAGATGGCGAAAACGGTTGCACCTACTGTCTGGGTGAGAACGAAGGCAAATTACCTTCCTTTTCCATTCCCGTAGTTGATACCACTGGTGCAGGAGATAGCTTTCTGGCAGGATTCATCCATCAATTGAGTCATTACGGCATCCACAGCTTGCGGGATGCTGAAACCGCAAAACGCATCGTCACTTATGCCAGTGCTGTTGGGGCACTGACTACCATTAAACCAGGCGCGATCGCTTCCCAACCAACAGATGCTGAAGTTGAAGCTTTTCTAGCCTCACATCAACTCTAGGAACTAACATAAGCCACTGGGATATTAGCCTTTAGCGGCTGATATCCCGACTAGAAAATGGATGAATTCAGGTAACTTCTTTACGTTTTATTTAACAAGCTAGGACATTAGGGACTTCCAAATAAAAAAATATCCCAAAGTCGATAGCAAAATTGTCGCTATTTCTCTTCACTCTGTGTTCTCTGCGTCTCTGTGGTTTATTTGGATAATTTATTTCTTGTAAATCACCTTAGTTGGTCTTAGCTTGCTGCCACAGAGTATCAACAGTTACAAACTCATAACCTTGTTGTAGCAGTTGTGGAATAAGAATTTGGATTGTGGCAGCAACATCTTGTCCACCGCAAGCACCATCATGCAAGACAATCAGCGAACCATTTTTGACCTGCTGCATAATTCGCTCTACCACAGTGGTGATACCTGGTCGTACCCAATCTTCTGGTACAACGCTCCACATAACTGAGCGGTAATTCCACTGAGAAAACAATTTTAAAGTAGCAGGTGTAAATAAACCATTGGGGGGACGCACATCCCGCACTTGTTCAGGTTGTAGATTGCAGGCATTGTAGATGGCAACTTGGGTTTTTTCTAAACTATCCTTCAATTCATTCAGGGAAAGCATGGGAAAAGAGCGATGATCGTAACCATGCAATCCGATCCAGTGGCCGCGATCGCTAACAGCTTTAGCGATCGCTGGTGAACGGTTGACGCAAACACCCAACCAAAAAAAACTGGCTGTAATGTTGTAGCGATCCAATACTGCCAAAACTTCTGGTGTGTATTGCGGATGGGGCCCATCATCAAAAGTTAATGCGATCGCTTTAGTATGAGGATTTCCACCCCAAAGGCAATTGGGAAAACTCGGTTGGAGAATACGATAGAAAACTGGGAATAGAGGAGCTAGCTGCATTTTGCGTTTATCTGCTGCTGACAACTTTTTGTAGGTGTTGCTTGCGAAACTGCGACAGGAGAAGCCCCGCCGTAGGCGATCGCACCGCATACATACAATGCCTCAATATTCTAGCCAAATTATCAGAACACAAAACTTCGTGCTTAGAACTCGAAACCCTAAGCAATATTAAGCGATGGGCATGAACTTGCTAGTCACTTTGTAACAAAATCTGTAACAGCATTACTATTTGAGCTAGCACTCGTCTAGATTGATGACAAATCTACGGGTAATCCCGGAATTTAAGGATTAATGCTGCTCAAAGATATACGAGATTATCAAATTCTATTTCTCGGCTTGTTCCTAGTATTGGGAATCGGTACAAGAGATTGGACGCTGCGACCAGAGTTAATTGGGGTAGCGATCGCCACCAGTCTAGCAACCCAATGGATATTGTCATTAGTTACTGGCAAAGAACAAATGGCAAATCTTCGCAGTGCTTTAATTACCTCTTTGGGGCTGGGCCTGTTGTTGCGGGCTGATCACTGGACGACAATGGCAATAGCCGCAGCAATTGCGATCGCAAGCAAATTTATCTTCCAAGTTGGCGATAAGCATTTCTTTAATCCCACCAATTTTGGCATCATATCTGCCTTGATTTTGACCCCCGATGCTTGGGTTTCGCCAGGACAATGGGGTGAAGAGTGGTGGTATGGGCTATTATTTGCCGGTACTGGCGGCATGATTTTGCAGCGCGTTGGTCGCTGGGACACCACGGCAGCTTTTTTAGGTTCCTACGCCTTGCTAGAGGCGATTCGCAATCTCTGGCTGGGTTGGACTTGGGATGTTTACTGGCATCGATTGATGAGTGGGTCTTTGCTGCTGTTTGCCCTATTTATGATTACAGATCCGCGATCGATCCCCAATTCCCGAATTGGGCGGGTAGTTTGGGCAATCTGCATCGCCGGATTAACTTTTATCCTGCGGAATTATTTCTTTATTTCCACAGCAGTTTTCTGGGCGCTGTTTGCCCTTGCACCATTGACCATCCTGTTAGATGTTCTGTGGTTAGCCCCAAGGTTTGCTTGGCAAGAAGCAGATGAAGAAACAGGAGAAGTGCCTCTTGTAGAGACGCGATTCATCGCGTCTAATTGATTCATCGCGTCTCTAATTAAAAATGCAGAGGTATAAAATGAAGTTTTTTCGACTCTTAACGCCATTATTGTTGGTAATTGTAGCTGTTTTCTGCTTTGCACCAGCAGCTTGGGCATTTTGTGGATTTTATGTAGCTAAAGCTGATACAAAACTGTATAACAAAGCTTCTCAGGTGGTGATAGCGCGAGATGGCGATCGCACCGTCCTAACAATGGCAAACGATTTTCAAGGTGAAGTCAAAGATTTTGCAATGGTAGTACCAGTACCAACAGTGGTACAAAAAGAGCAAGTTCGCGTCACTGAACCCAAGATTATCGAACGCTTAGATGCTTTTAGTGCCCCGCGATTGGTAGAATATTTCGATCCAGATCCTTGTGCCCCAGTTTACCCCCAGGCGTTATCAGCGCCAGCGCCAGCAGCAGCGATGAATGAGGCGATGAAAACCAGGGACGATCGCAGTTTGGGTGTAACAGTCGAAGCACGTTTCAATGTCGGCGAATACGACATCGTGATCCTTAGTGCTAAAGAATCTGGCGGACTAGAAACTTGGCTCCAACGCAATGGCTACAAAATTCCTAGAGGTGCGAAACAGTTACTAAAACCCTATATCCGCTCCTCAATGAAATTCTTTGTTGCCAAAGTCAACTTAAATAAATTCGAGCAATCTGGCTATCAGTTTCTTCGTCCGCTACAAATTTCCTACCAGTCACCCAAGTTCATGCTGCCAATTCGTTTAGGCATGATCAATGCCACGACAGAGCAGGATTTGATTGTCTACATCCTCTCGCCCCAAGGACAGGCAGAAATCACTAACTATCGGACGGTGAAAATCCCCTCCGACACAAACGTTCCCTTATTTGTCAAAGATGAATTTGGTGATTTCTACAAATCAATGTTTCAAACTGCCTACACCAAAGAAAACAAGAAAGTTGGTTTTCTAGAATACGCTTGGAATATGGGAAGTTGCGATCCCTGTTCAGCCGATCCTCTCAGCCAAGAAGAACTGAAGCAAGCAGGCGTATTTTGGCTAGATAATAATTCTGAAAGTAATGTACCAGCATCCCCAACCTTTCGTCGTCCCTTTCCAAACAGTAGCGTCTTCATCTCCCGGTTGCATGTTCGCTACACCCGCGACAAATTCCCTGAAGACTTGATATTCCAACAAACTGCTAACAGTGAATTTTTCCAAGGGCGTTATGTTTTACAACATCCGTTCCAAGGAGAACTCAAATGTCAGGCGGGTAGAGAATATAAGCGGTCTTTGCCCAAGCGTTTTGAACAAGAGGCGCAAACTCTGGCTAAACTCACAAATTGGAAGATCCAAGACATTCGCAACAAGATGAAACTGAGTGTTGGTAATCTGACATATTCTTGGTGGGAAAATTTATTTTCTTGGCTGGGATTATATTGAGGCGACTGAGGACTGAAGAAGAAGGGAGCAGGGGAGACAAGGGGACAAGGGGCGAGAACTTGAAACAAGTCTTTCCCCTTGTCCCCAATTCTCCTTGTCCCCTTGTCCTCTTGACCATGCCCAATTCCCAATATCTTGACGAAAGGTAATTTTTTGTGGCGTTGTTATACGCAATACTAAGATATTCTTGCTTTCTGCCTCAAGATTGTCATGGTTCAATTCGATGAACAGCTACGCCGCTTAGTTACCGAAGCCTGTGGACACCCACTTGGAAGTCCTCAGCGTCAGAAGCTGCTCACGCAAATTATTCGCTTGACAGCAAATAGACTCTGGAGAGAGGGTACTCCCTACTATCAAGATGCACTACAACAAACTTGGTTGTATTTCTGCCGCAATGTTTGTGATGGCTTGACTGGTCAAATCTATGACCCCAATTATGGGAGTATCATCACCTGGCTAAATGCTTACCTAAAACGTAGACTACAAGACTTTTACATTAACCAGAACCGGGAACAAGCCACCACAGTGCCTCTTCGGGTTCGTCAGTCTACATCGGGTGGAACAAGCGAAACAATCGATCCTGTAGATAACCTCCCTGCTAGCCCCCAAGCACCTCCCATTCTGGAAGACTTGGAAACATGGGTTCAGACCGATTCTGAAGGAGAACTGCGCCGTACCTATATTAAAGGACGACCAGATGTCAATTGTCAGGTGTTAATTCTTAAACGCCTACCCCCTGAAGTTAGCTGGAAAGAATTATCTGAGGAGTTTAGCTTGTCAATTCCGACGTTAAGCAGTTTTTATCAGCGCCAGTGTATACCACGTTTGCGTAAATTCGCTGAATCGGAGGGATTGTTTTAAACAAGGAAGAAGGAGAGCCAGTTCGTTGCAAATTTTTCCAAAGATAAAAAGACCTCTCCCTGGTTTGACTAACCAAAATCTATCTTTCTCCAAGTCGGAAAGGGACAGACTTTAATAAAGTTCAAGACAGTGAGAGGTTAGTATTAATTGTTGATAGATAAAACCCAATCGCCTAAAAGTTGATTTACTCTATCGGGTACTTCATCATGAGGACAATGACCGGCTGTTAAAAAGTGTTCCCTGAGTTCAGGATAATATTGACGAAATTTTTGAGAACGTTCTCTAGCATTCATCCAAGGGTCAGCTTCTCCCCACAACATTAATAGAGGACAAGTTAATTGCTTTAGTAGCACATCAACTTTTTCCCCTTGAGGAGTACTAAAAACTGAAACAAACACATCCAATGCACCAGCATCGTAAGCAGGGCGAGAAATTTCTTCTATTAATTGGTCTGTAATGGCACTCTTGTCAAGATAAACTTTTTCTAGAGTTTGCCGAATTACCCAACGTTGTCGCACGTACTGAAATAACAAAAACTGGGCTAAAGGTTGTTGAAAAATCCACTTAGTGCCATCACCAAGAAGTTTTTGCAAATTAGCCGATTGTTTGGGAGGCTGAATTTCTGATTGTAAAGCTTCAGGCTCAGATGTAGGCTGCTTTTCGCTAAAAGGCCCGGCGCTATTGAGCAAAACTAAACCAGCAGCACTATCAGGACGCTGTGCTGCAACACACAAGCCAGCATAGCCACCAAGGGAATTACCCGCTAATACTGCTTTTTGACCAATTACTTCACTGATAAAATCATGGAGTTGGTCGCGCCACAAGTCGCCACTGTACTGCAATTTTGGTTTTGCCGATCGCCCAAATCCCAAAAGGTCGATCGCAAATACTTCAAAATCTTGACACAATCCGGTGATATTCTTGCGCCAGTGGTCTGTGGAAGCACCAAATCCATGTACCAAAAGCAACGGCGGACGTTGCGCTTGCTTCTCTCCCGCACGCACATAGTAAACGTTGTGCCCGCGCCACTGCCAATATTTACCAGGAACTGGAGTTGTAGAGGGGGCTGTAGTTGCCTGCATGATTTAAAGAATTGTTAAGTAGCTTTAATAATTGTAGTGTAGAGCAGTGAACTACCCCAACTTACCGAGTACGGTTGAAGTTGGGGCTTCTGTAATCATTGGGGAGTGCCTAAACTTAGACTTTCGCCCAAGAGTAGGATTTACCTCCCCTCCTACAGCAGAGACGGCTGAACCTTCCGCCTTTATCATTTCGGCTGCGCTCAATGCAAGCATTCTGATGCCCTCTGCTCTAATGTTCTGCGCGGCGTTCGCGTCACGATCGTGATGAGTATGACAATGAGGACAAGTCCACTCACGGACATCCAATGTCATTTCACCTATTTGATAGAAACAATTAGAGCAAAGCTTAGAACTAGGGAACCATCTATCAATCTCAACCAGCTTTCCACATCTGCGTTCTAGCATATAGGCTAAAAAGTTAGTGAATGTTCCCCATCCTGCATCAGATATTGATTTCGCCAATTTGTGATTACGCACCATGCCTTTGACATTAAGATTTTCTACTATGACAGCTTGGCTATCGCTGACCAACTTATAACTAAGCTTATGTAGAAAATCTTGCCTTGAGTTACTAACTCGCTCGTACACTTTGGCAACAACTTTTCTATATCTATTCCTTGATTTACTCCCTTTTTGTTTACGTGCTAATTTTTTCTGCTTACGTTTGAGATTTTTCTCATGTTTGGCAAGGTGTTTAGGGTTATCGTAAAAAGATACTTTTTCGCCATCGGTTACGACAGCAAAGTGTTTTAGTCCTAAATCAATGCCATAAATTTTACCTTCTGAAATAACGGGATTTTCATTCACCCTCTAATATGAAATTAATCATACATATCAACTTAACAAGGCTAATCAAATGACCAATGACTAATGACAAAGGACAAATCTTTATGAAATCGCAATGGGAATGTTTTCTGCAAAATCTTGGTGTATGGGAAGGTTCATTTACCAATTTTTCTCCCCAAGGTATGTTTTTGAACGATACTTCTAGCCGTCTTTGCCTAGAAGGTTTGAACAATAATCAGACAGTACGCCTAACTCTGAGCCGTTCAGGAAAGGATGATGTAATCAGAGAATTTAGGTCTGTGGGAGGGGGTCTGCTATTTTTTGAAAATGGTTCATTTTCTGAAGGTTTAATTCAGCTAGGGCCATTTTCCGAATTTGGTGGAGAACTCGCTTTTGTTTATGAAAATCGCCGCTTACGTCTGGTGCAACTGTTTGATAAAAATGGCCATCTAAATGGACTAACTCTCATTCGAGAACATCTAGCTGGAACCCTAACATCAGAACGTCCCCTTTTGCAGATACATGATTTGTTAGGAGAATGGCGAGGACAAGCTGTGACAATCTATCGAGATTTGCGATCGCCTGATATTTACTCTACAACTTTGAAAATACAACTTGATGATGCTGGGCGATTAATTCAAAGTACTTCTTTTGGCGATCGCACAATTACCTCAACTGCTACTATTAAAGGTTCCATCGTTCTCTTTGACCAAGATCCAGAAAAACAGGTACAAGTATTATTGTTACCTGATGGCGCTTCTGCAACTTCTCCTCTCAAGGTACAATTACGTCAACCCTTATTTCTGGAAGCGGGTTGGTTAATCCAGCCAAATCTGCGCCAGAGGATGATTCGCAGCTATAACGACAAAGGTGAATGGGTTAGTCTAACATTAGTTACTGAAGAAAAAGTGTAAGGGATTTGTGAGTGCGATCGCTTTTGTTAGCCTCTACCGTTAATCCCCTCTGATTTCGACTAACGCTTCACCAGATTGCAAAAGCTCTAATGCTTCTGCCAATGTTCAATTCAGAATCTCTTTCAATCGTTCATTTAACGTATTGCCACACGTCAACCAGATAACTTGTGGCGGTGTTCCAAAACGATCAACTAAATCAGCAAAGTCACTGTCTTTGGTCATGAGAATGACTCCTGTAGCCCTTGCTGCCTCGAAAATCTCAGTATCTTCGGCATCTCTCAGCCCAATATCACGCAAAGCTAGTGCTGTTATGCCAAATGTGATGGTGATCCAAGTTGCTATTGCAGGTGACAGATGTGCATCTATCCAGATCGTCATGCTACCAAAACGGGATGATTGAGCTTACGTGAAGCGTACACAAGTGCTGCTTTTAGATCATCCGCTTCTAGATCGGGCATTTCTTCTAAGATTTGTTCGGCACTCAGTCCAGCCGCAAACAAGTCGAGTACATCTGATACCCGAATTCTCATGCCCCGGATACAGGGACGACCACCACACTGTTTGGGATTAATTGTAATTCTTCCAAGTAAGTCTGACATAGGGTTTCACTCGGAGATAGTCTTTAACCCAGTATATGTAAAGTAGGGGCTTCTTAGTTGCAAATGTTGAATTGCTGCCAAATTTGTGGTTGCTGACGTATCGCTGATAACAATCACAGCCTTCCAAGCTCTCGCAGATTTTTCAAATCCAATTCAAAGTCCTCAACGTCGTAGGAGTAGAGAGGAATGTTTCGCTGCTGGAGGAGTTGGCGAAAGGTATTAGGTTGCATATCCGCTAGCTGACTGGCGTAGCCTATCGTTAACCGTCCTGTCTGAAATAGGAACAGCGCAATTTCTTGACAAAACTCACTTGCGGTAAGCTGAGATGCTTGTAGAATTTCGTCTAAGATTACAAGGCTCATAAGAAGGCTAGTTTTGCGACTATATATTCTCTCTACCCTCACACTAAAAAACATCGACATTTCAACGCTTGCTGAAGTAGCATTTGATATTCTTCATCCTCAACCCGATAAGCGCCAAACCTCTCCAAATGAGGATTCATCATTTGGGCATCAAAAAATACAAATTTCCTCTGACGTAATCTTTCCACCAACTTTACCATCGCTACCTTCGAGCCTTCAGGAATCCGGTAAAACATCGACTCGCCAATGAAAGCCCCACCAATGATAATCCCCAATATTCCCCCAGCTAATTCGTCACCTTGCCAAGTTTCAAAACTAAAAGCATAACCACTCTGGTAAAGTAGCCAGTAAATCTTTTGCAATTCCGGTGAAATCCAAGTTGTTTCGCGGTTAGCACACCCAGCCACCACCGCTTGAAAATCCCGATTAATCGCCACATTAAAACGCTCTTGATTCAGGACACGCTGCAAAGACTTGGGGTAGCGAAACCGTTCATCTAAAGGAATAAAAGTCCGATCGCGACTTCCGTACCAACTCAGGCGATCGCGCTCATCAGCCATGAGAAAATAGCCTTGTGCATAGCCATCAACAATAGCGGCGATATCATATTGCATAAATAAATATAAAAAACTACTCTTAGAAACGCAATTTGATGCTATCACTCAACCTCAGCGTTCCTCTGCGTTTCCCTTTGCGTCCCTCTGCGTTTAAATAAAGATGACTCAACCAATTCCACCCATCACCCTACCACCACCTGAAAACCCTCTGCTCGAAGGTGAATGGTTAAAAGAGCGTTTACAACGGTGGCTAGATACAGAATTTATCCCCGAAGCAGTAAACCAAAATATTGCCCAACGAGCCGCACAGATTTTTGTGCGTCAACGGATGGAAGGAGAAAACGACCTTGGTTCTCTGGTAATTGCCATTGTCACAGAGATGCAGTCCTATGATTTTTCCAATAGCTTTTACGGAGAGTTTGCGATCGCCAACGCCGTCAGCGATCTACTCTTAGAAAGTCTGGGAATTGATAAGTGTTGTGGTCAATAATATTTTGTCATTTGTCATTTGTCCTTTGTCATTTGTTCTTTACCAATGACTAATGACTAATGACTAATGACTCTTAACTACCAACTAGACTTAACAACTCCAGGCAAAAGACCTTCATGCGCCCATTCTCGTAGCACGTTCCGAGAGAGTCCGAAATCGCGGTAAACTCCTCTAGAACGACCAGTCAACCAGCAACGATTGCGGTGGCGGGTGGGCGCACTATTGCGGGGTAGCTGTTGAATCTTCCGGTGGATTTCTAGCTTATCCAAAGGAGATGCTGCACTTCTGAACTCTTCTAAGAGAGCTTCCCGCTTGTCAGCATACTTTTCTATCAACCTGGTGCGCTTTTTCTCGCGCTCAATCATGCTCTTTTTAGCCATATATTCTCTAACTTATTTAAAGACACCGTTCTCCATTCTACATTCTCTCCATCAATTCTGGGGTTACTTATGTTGCTTACCCTACAACCACTGGCTGATTCGCAACAGGACATAAATCAGCAAGCTCACAAGCAACACAAACGGGAGAGCGTGCTTTACAAATAGCACGACCGTGATAAATCAGCCGAATTGACCAATTTTCCCAATCAGGCTGAGGTAATAAACCCATTAAATCTTGCTCAATCCGAACGGGGTCTTTTGCTTCAGTTAAACCCAAACGTTGGCTGAGGCGCTTGACGTGAGTATCTACCGTCACGCCAGCATTAATGCCATAAGCATGAGCCAAAACTACATTTGCTGTCTTCCGCGCCACACCTGGAAGCTTTAACAACTGTTCCATTTGGTTGGGGACAACAGAGTTAAACTCGTTAACAATCATCCGACAGGCGGCTTGAATGTTTTTAGCTTTATTGCGATAAAACCCTGTAGAACGCACCAAGCTTTCTAATTCTACTAAGTCAGCGATCGCTAAACTCTCAGCATCAGGAAACTTAGCAAATAAAGCTGGTGTCACCTTATTCACTCGCTCATCAGTACATTGAGCCGAGAGAATCGTTGCCACCAACAATTGTACTGGCGTTGAGTAGTTCAAAGAGCAAGTAGCATCTGGATAAAGACGCTTCAGACGAGCTAAAATCTCTAGCGATCGCTTCTTTTTAGATAACGATTTGCGGGTAGTAATCACTGGAATAATTTTTGTACCCACTCCAATTGGCTAGTTAATTGAGTAGTTTCTTTGACGATCAGAAAAATTCCTAAGCCTAAGAGTAATACCAAACCAGTTTGCATTACACCTTCTTGAATCCGGGACGGTACAGGCTTACCGCGTAAACCTTCAATCAGCAGAAAAGCTAGTTGTCCGCCATCCAAAGCTGGCAAAGGCAAAATATTGATAATAGCCAAGTTAATGCTGATAATTGCCGCAAAAGACAACAAATTTGCGCTATTGTCTTCAGCTAATTTTGCACCGATTTTGACAATATTAACTGGCCCAGAAACTTGTCCAGCAGTTTGTTGAAAGTTGGTAATCAACTGACCAAAACCGCTCAGTGTCCCAACAAATAATTGTTGAAACCTGTTAGCAGCAATGCCAAAAATTTCAAAAGGACTATTAGGACGGCGATAAACTGCTGTAGCATTTGGACTAAGTGCCACACCAACTACACCTTTGCCATCGGCTCCCAGTTTTGGCGTTAATTTCAGGGTTTGTTGTTGGTTTTCACGCAGAATTTTCAGTTCGATTTGCTGATTGGGATGAGTTTGAATTTCTTTAGTCAGCAAAGGAGTTGATTTGTCAGAAGCTGGGAGTTCTTCACCATTAACAGCCAGAATAATATCTCCTTCCCGAATTCCTGCTTGATAAGCAACAGATTCTTGATTAACAGGCTGTACAACAACACCAGCTTTATAGGTTAATTCTTTGGGAATACCAACGATACCCAATTGCAGAACCAGCACAAAATAGGCAAATATTAAATTTGCAATCACTCCAGCACTGATGACAATCGCCCGGTCTAAAACTGGACGGTTACGCAGCAGATTTGGGTCATTGGGTGGAATATCGCTATCGGGGTCATCATCAGGAAAGCCCACAAAACCGCCCAAAGGAAAAGCGCGGACAGCATATTCGGTTTGTGAACCTTGATACTTCAAAAGAACTGGGCCAAAACCCAAAGAAAAACGGTTAACGAGAATGCCTTGAGAACGTGCTGCAACAAAATGTCCCAGCTCGTGTACCAAGATCAAAACAGCCAAGACTGCGATCGCTGCTAAAACTGACATAGAGTAAATTAGAGAAAATATTAAGCTATAGTTATCTCCATTCTAATTGGGCATTGGGTATTGGGTATTAGTCATTGGTCATTGGTCATTGGTCATTGGTAAAGAACAAAGGACAAAGGACAAATGACTAATGACAAACTATAAAACTTCACGTCCAAAATAAGGTTGCAACACTTCTGGTATCCTCACCGTTCCATCAGTTTGTTGATAATTTTCCAAAATTGCTGCCATCGTCCGTCCCACCGCTAAACCCGAACCATTCAAAGTATGAACAAACTGAGTACCTTTCTTCCCCGCCTCTTTGAAGCGAATATCAGCCCGTCGCGCTTGGAAATCTATAGTATTGGAACAGCTAGAAATTTCGCGGTATTTGCCAGAAGAGGGCAACCAAACCTCTAAATCATAAGTTTTGGTAGAGGCAAATCCCAAATCTCCAGTACTTAAATTTACTACTCGATAAGGCAACCGCAACGCCTGTAAAATTGCTTCTGCATTCCCTACCAATTTCTCCAATTCATCAAAAGACGTACTGGGTTCGACAAATTTCACCATTTCCACCTTATTAAACTGATGCAGGCGAATTAACCCTCGCATATCGCGCCCATAACTACCAGCTTCGCGGCGAAAACAGGGAGTATAAGCACAGTGGTAAATAGGCAAATTCTCAGCAGCAAGAATTTCACCCCGGTAGAGATTTGTAACTGGAACTTCAGCTGTCGGAATCAGCCATAAATCATCATCCGCGCATTTAAAGCTTTCTTCCGCAAACTTGGGTAACTGACCGGTCGCCGTCAAAGATTCGGTATTCACTAACAACGGCGGACTAACTTCCACATACCCAGCTTGAGTATGGAGAGTCAGCATAAATTGAATTAATGCCCTTTCCAATGCCGCACCAGCGCCTATCAAAGCCACAAAGCGACTTTGGGCAACTTTTACAGCCCTTTCAACATTGAGAATACCCAGCTTTTCGCCAATTTCCCAGTGAGGGAGAATATTTGGATTTTGGGGAATATACTCATCACCCCAACGCCGCACTTCTACGTTATCTTCCTCATTCTTCCCAAGGGGTGTAGAGTCGCTTGGCAAGTTGGGAAGTGCCAACACAAGTTGAGCAATTTGAGCTTTGAGTTCTTTTTCCTGGGGTTCCAGTTCGCTCAACGTCGCTTTGACAGAGTTACCTTCATCGCGCAAAGCTTGAATTTCTGGGTCTTGAGGATTAATCCCAGATTTAATCTTCTGACCGACAATTTTACCGATTTCGTTGCTCCGGGCTTGGAGTTGACTACGTGTCCCCTCAAGTTCCCGTTGTTGCCGATCTAACTGTAGAATCGGTTCAATGTCGTATTTACCACTACGACTATTCAATCGTTCTTGAACTAATTGCGGATTTTCCCGTATTTGCTTAATATCCAGCACAGATTTTTCTCAGTTTCTAGCCTAAAATCTTCCTGTCAATACAGTTAACACATTAAGCATTTAGCATATAGTAATTTTGGTTTGCTGTGACTAGAAAAACAAAGTTTATTGCAAAAATTCAGTCTCAATCTCTGAATCAAGATTTTTCCCTAGCATCACTCCCAGGGCTAAGAAAGAATATATTGCATTTAACCAATCAAGAGCTAGTATCCAGAGCCACTCTTGTTTCAGTAACCTGAGCAAGACTTTGACCATTACCATTATTGTTATCAGTGGCTGCAAACGTCCTTTGAGTGATACTCCGTGCTTCCTTATCGTCTTTAGCTTGTCCAGGTGAAGGCAACCAGTATGCAAGCACACTTGATAAACCACCCCAGTACAGAGCAACATTCTTATCGTCCCCAGGCGAGCCAAGCTTGAAAATGCACAGCCCCAATACGATGCTACTAAAGAAAACCTGTACGCCAAATCTCCATACGTCTTGATTAAATTTATGGGCTGATTGATTTTTCATAGTGTTCAAACTTATAAAAAAGGTATACAACAACATCCCTGTTTTAGTTTTGGCATCACTTGTTAGTACAGCTTGGCAGAATTCTTAATGACACCCGTACCCCTACGGTGATATTGCTATGCGTAGTGTACCGCTCTCCCGACTTGCTAAGGTAATTGGTAATTCCTATACTGCAAGCGTTTCATTGATTTGAAATGGATAGTTGATTTACGCAATGCTGTACTATCAGGATGTTTTTCAAGGATTATGTAGTTGTCTTCACACGCAGTTTTGACCGTTTCGGAAAAGTATGATAATTTTCTTTTGACTCTTGAAAACTCAGCATAGGCGAAACGCCCGCCCCGCTACCGCTAACAGAACTTATAATTAGGGTCGATTAATACGATTGAGTAGCCAAAGTGACGCTACAAGCCCTGCAAAATGTGCTGATACAGTGTTGGTGTTTGCCTGTACGACAAGCATATCTAGACCGCTAATAATGCGGGTAGGGTCAAAAAATTGTGTAGTTATAGCTTGAGGAGATATGGATCTTGCTACCAGTGTACCAACGATCGCTTGCGCCCCTAAAAGAGTCACCAGTGTTCCGCCTAAATTTACCCACAGCCCTAAGCGTAATACTTGCACAGTCTCACTTTTGCGAGGGCGGTTGCTGGGATTGGAGGATTCCAATTGCTTGCCAATTCTCGTGTAACGATAAGCTAAATAAATACCTCCACCCAAAACAACCAGTCCACAAATTGCTAAAAATACGCCAAAGCCAGTCCCAGGATTATTACTTGGACTACCAGTTCTTTGATTAAAGATGGCGAACAGCAACACAATTATGCTAGAAACAACACCTAGTACTAGCTGAATCCAGAAGCTAATCCAACCTGTAAGGCGAAAGGTTTGGGCAATAGCCCGCAAAGAAGATGATGGAGCATCGGGAGTCTGTGACATATATAGAAGATTGCCAATGTGCCGGGCACTTTCAAAGGACACAAAGACACAAAGACAAAAGTTTAATCTAAGGAAGCCTTAGCTCAAAAGTTCGGAGAACACGGAAAACTGTTTTTAGAGGTATCGCACTCTACGTCTCTATCTCTCCGAGAACACCAATTTAGTCAGGACTTACGTAAATAATGGTCGAAAAGAAGGATTTTCAAGTAGGGCAATTCATAAATTATCCCTACAACAACTAGTTTTGCGTAAGTCCTATCAGTAAAAAATCATGTTCTCCAAACCTCTTATCTTTTAGTCAAGGAGGCTGGGGATTAGGTTTTTGACTACTGAATCGATGCTCTAGTCTTTGCGTCTTCTTTGATAAATTTACTATCACATTTACCAAATGCGACAAGAGATTCTCTTATCCAGCAAATCAGTAATGAGTACAACTTAAGTGTATCCACCACCCTAGCAGCTTTTAACCACACATATCCCATAGCTTAAATTCTTATGATTTGCATTGGGAAAATCACTGTAAAACAAAGTGTTTATTAAGTTTTACAGACAAAATTGCATTTTACCTGTAAAATTTCTTCGGTGGCATTTTATTGCTTAAGCACTTCTAACTAGCTTGGCATTACTTAATACCAAGACAGTCAGAAACCCCACGCCTAAAAGCTGGGGCTTGGCATTTGCCTAATCTGACAAGACTAAGTACCTTCTGTACTAAGTGAATTTGCTACTCTCTGTTAGCTCCTCACCACACCATATCAAGCTTGGGTTAGGGTACATTTCTCTGTGCCCATAAAACTCGAAACTCTTACCACGACTTCACAAGTGTGGATAATCGTTTGGTATTTACGCAATGGATATCTAGTCTAAGTAGCATTATATATATTACTCACTTGGCAGTAGCACTGTATACTGACTACAAGGATTGTAGACTTTACCATAAGGCATTTTTTTAGCCATTCACTAACCATGAAACTTGAGGATATATATCAATTCTTTGAGAATCCTCCGCCAACTTACCTTTGTCAGGAAGTAGCAGTTTGTTACATACTGTCTGTTTTATTACAAGGTGAATCCTACGGAACCGAGTTGATTGAGCAATTAGAAACTGAATATCCAACCTATAGGCTTTCGGATACTGTGCTTTATAGTGCAATCAAATTTCTGGAAGACGAAAAGGCAATCACTGGATATTGGAAGAAACTGGAAGGACGAGGACGACCCAGGCGGATGTACCAAGTTTCTCCAGAATGGCAAGTTCAAGCGCAGGATTTAGCTTTGCAATGGCTTAACTACATCAATAGGAGGACAAAGTAACGAATGATTGATAATGAATAAGTCTCCTCCAGTCAAACAATAACAATCAGTTATGGATACTGCTATTCTGCCATCTACGTTCCTGCTAACCTTGTTGTTATCGGTTGGGCTGTTTTTCTTTATTCGTGCCTCGACTAAAGACCGCATACAAACAGTGCAACTGGTATCTGAGCAAGACGAAGCTGCTTTAATGTCTCAATTAAAAGAGTATTTTCGCTCCCGGTCTTACCAAGTGGCAGAGATAGACCGAGAACAAAACAAAGTGACTTTTGAAGGGAATGTTCGCCCCAGTTGGTTTTTAGCTATATTTTTAACTCTGCTGGCAGCGACTGGGATTGTTTGTCTCTCACTAGTCGTATACCTGCTTTTTCCTAACCTCAGTCCCATTATTTTGGCTATGGTACTGCTGTCGCCTTTAAGTGGTCTGTTTTATTGGAAAAAATCTGGAAGACTTGAGAAGGTGTCACTCAAAGTAGAAACAACTCAGAGCAAACAAACCTCCTCAAGTAAGATCACTGTAGTTGCCCATCGAGATGAACTCGGTGAGTTACAGAGAACTCTACAGCTCAAGGCTGGTGAATAATTGTTGGTTTTTTTAACTATGACATGCAGACTTCTGACCTGATCTAATCTTTAGGCAATGAAAAGTAAAAAGGAGGAAATCAAGACTTCTGCTTTGTCATTTTCCCCACGACTTATATCGTGGGGAGAAATTTAAATTAATTAACTTAAATTTGTTGACAGAGCTTGGTTAACAATTCACGGCATAAGAGCGCAACTTCACTAGCGCTTTTAGAGGCGCTTGGCTCTATACCCACTCCCTTCTATATCATGACACTAGTATCAACCCATGCAATCTAGCGTGCTTTGAGACTAGTTTATTTCCCAACTACCTGGACTAGCCTGACTGGCAAATCAGCTCCAAACTAAAAAAAAATTAAATTTTGCATAAACTTAGCTATTTTGCCAGTTAATGAATAGTCAGGAGCCACATTCAATGTGTAACATGACCATTTATAGTTCACCGGCTAGCTAAAGCAAGAGGTTCTTGACCAGGCGAAGGTTCTAATACCCTCAAGCTCGGAAACAAGAAATGGTTTTCCTCTACGTATTGAGCACCAAACAGTCCCTTTTCTGCCCAGAAATAACGATCTGTTGTGTGTTCATTTCGCTTTACGAGTAGCAACGCAGGTGGCAAAATTCCTTCAGCTTGAATGAATCTTCTCGCTGCTGTCACAGGTTTTTCTTCGCCACTTTCGATGCTATATTGAGGCACGTGTTCCAAAATCCGCCGTCCTTCTTGACGACGGCGACTTTTCCTTTTGCGTCTCCTTGCCAACCTATTGTCCTCCTCTTTCAAGCTATAGATTGTAGTGTTAGCTACAAAATCCGTCGTCATTATATAAGTTCTAGTTCAAAATATCAATAGTTTTTAACCTTTTCATGCAAGAAAATTAACATCTTTGAAAATAGATAAAACGAAGTTACCTAAGAAAATAATTTCTTGGTACAAACCATCACTAAGAAGATTTTAGTTAAGCTTTATTGAATGGGTGAGGTAAAAATTAAGTATCCTCTCTTATCATCATGCCTCAAAATCTGTAATCTTGAGCAAGAGCTAAAAAATGTTAATGTCTGCCAGTTCCGATTTTATTGCTCTGTGTCGAGAGCAAATAGCGCTGCTAACCCAAGGGCTGGGAGCAACTTTAAGTATTGTGTACCTGACACAAGAATTGGTAGAGACTCCTTCTGGTGAGGCCAAACTGATTCCTGTGGTAATTTATCCAGAAACAGCATTATTACCGCCAGGGGAAGAGACTGCTGAGGCGACAGTAGTACACAAGCAACTTCAAGTTGGAAATGTGTTTATATTACCTAATGATCAAAGAAGGTTATTGACAGCAGGAGCGGAATCTCCAACCTCATCACAGCACTCTGAGGCATCTCAACCCCATTTAAAAGAGGAATACCTCTTTAGTGGCAACCAAATTGTTTTACCTCTGGTTTATGAGGGTGTGATGATGGGGTTATTGGTGACGGGTAGGCAAGACCGGGCATGGAATGAACATGAGGAAAGCCAGATTCAACAGATAGCCCAAACATTAGCGATCGCTTGTATTTTAGATCAACGCCGGGCATGGTTTGAGGAGCAGTTGCGTGAGCAACAAATTCTCCAAGAAAAACAGCGAGATTTGCTAGATAACCTGTTGCATCAGTTTCGTAACCCATTAACGGCATTGCGGACTTTTGGGAAACTGCTATTGAAGCGGCTGCGTCCAGGAGATAGCAACCGGGATGTGGCTAATAGTATTGTGCGAGAAAGCGATCGCCTCCAAGAATTGCTACAACAATTCGATCAAGTAATTGACTTAACAGAGACAGATTTAGCACCACTACATCTACCCGAACATGAAGTTTTTGTGGAAGCAACTATCCAAAAAGACGCTAAACCGCCGCTACTATTGCCGGGAACGGGAGATAAAACAGTTGACTGCTCGTTAGCAGATATATTAGAACCATTATTAATA
This sequence comes from Nostoc sp., assembly GCF_036917775.1. Taxonomy (GTDB): domain Bacteria; phylum Cyanobacteriota; class Cyanobacteriia; order Cyanobacteriales; family Nostocaceae; genus Nostoc. The sequence continues at coordinate 7,235 of NZ_JBALEQ010000161.1, read as the reverse complement.
TCAGCCAAAGCGATCGCCCAAGAGCGAAAGCTAAAACTAATAACTGAAATTAAACATAATTCACCCCTAGTACGTGCCAACATCAAAGCATTACGAGAAGTTTTAACTAACATCATCGATAATGCTTTGAAATATACTCCCACTGGTGGCAAAATTTTGATTCAGGCGGGGCAAGAAAAAGCTAATTTTCAGGGAATTGTGATTAGTGACAACGGGCCTGGCATTCCCCCCGAAGATTTAGAACATCTTGGAGAACGGCATTATCGGGGTGTACAAGCGCAAACAGAAATCCCTGGCACAGGTTTGGGGTTAGCGATCGCCAAACAATTAATAGAGCAAATGCAGGGCAAAATCGAGGTTTTCAGCCCTGCAATCAACTCTAAGTTAACTTCACCCAATGCACCGGGAACTACTTTTATTATTTGGTTGCCGAAAGTTTAGGATTTGTCATTTGTCCTTTGTCATTTGTCCTTTGTCATTTGTCCTTTGTAATGACCAATGACTAATGACCAATGACCAACGACTATCTGATTGAAACTAACAAATTTTGATTGATGGTCATTTGTAAATCGGTATCTGGGTCAATGGCGATTAAGTCAACGCTATTCTTACCGAAGAATAGACCCACCAATGCACCGATACCAGCGCCACCCAAAACTTCTTCTGTGGCGATCGCGCGATCGCCGGTTACAGCAGATACCGCAGTTGCCGCACCTGCACCCAATACAGTATTTTTGATAATTGAACCAATACTAGTACCCTTTTTGACGGTTTCAGTTTTGGTAATCACTTCCGAGCTAGCGTTAAGTTGATACTCCTGACCATTGGTCAAAACCAGTTTCTCGGCAACGAATTGAGAACCGCCTGTAGCTGGCTTGAGTTGACCAATAACCTGACTACCAGCCGGAATCACTACAGATCCGTCTTGTGTTACTACGTTTTGCGATACTGTCAACGTCAAAGGCGCAGTTTCATCCTTTGTAACCAGAATTTTTTCTGCCTTGTCATACTTCACAGGGATAGCAGTCCCTTGAGGAATTGTGACTGATACAGGCGTTGGGGTAGTAGACCCGACAGCCACAACATAAGGCGAGTTAATTGCTGAGGCTTGGTTAGAACTAACCAATGCTTGGTAGATAAAAGCTGCTACCTGGGCGCGAGTAGCGGTTGCAGTTGGATTGAGGAACTTCACATTAGGATAGTTCACGACGATTTGCTTTTCAGTTGCGGCTGCGATCGGGCTACGGGCATAGCTAGCGATGTTAGAGGCATCGTTGAAGTATTGCAAAGTGCTTTCGGTATTGCCGATGGGACTATATTCCAGACCGTTAGCAAGGGAAACTAAAACCTGTTGGCGAGGAATAGCTTGGTTTGGCTCAAAGCGATTACCAGGATATCCAGATAAGAAACCAATGGTATAAGCTTGCTGAATGGCACTTGATGCCCAATAATTGCTGGGCACGTCAGCAAAGTTGATTGGCGATCGTTGCTGTGATTTTTGGAAAGCTTTGTTGACCATAGCGGCAAATTGAGCGCGTGTCACTGCTTCTTCAGGACGGAAACTACCATCAGGAAATCCGGCAATTACACCACGCTGTGACAATTGTTGAATAAATTGTGCCGCCCAATAATTAGATGAAACATCAGAAAAAGTAGTTTGAGCTAAAGATGGAGATGCTGTAATCAAAGGCGCTATAGTACCTACTGTAACGCTCAAAGCCATGAGTGCAGCTGTTCCAGATTGCAACCGATTAAAAGTAAACATTAATTTTTAACTCCAGTAGAATTATTTTTATTACTGTTAATTAATGAGACATTGACTAAAGTATTAGGTTCCCTTTAATTTCTAGTTTTTGTAAAAACCATTACTTTTGGCATACAGTCAAATTAGATAGTTAAATTAAGAAAAAGCCTGCCAACATAGCTAGCAATAGGTAATAGTGTAATCAGTCTCTTATCAATTAGAGGATGTTTTAAAAGTCTTCTGATGGGTATCAAAAGGTTTAGAACCCTCTAAATTCACTTTAAAAAGGGGGACTTTGACTCTGGTTGTCTACTTAAAAAGGCAAGGTGGTTTTATACGAAGAAAGAAAAATACATAAGTCTCGTTTTGTGAAACGGCTTTTTACCCCGCCTCCATTCCTCTCTCCAAAACGGCTACGGTGTACAGCAAGTCTTTGATGAGGCTATTTACGCTTAAGTTTCATAGTCCTTGAAAAGTTTTAGCCATAAAACCTTAAGCTACGTAGTAGCGCGGCAAGCTCAATTTATTGGGTTGAGTAATTCTGTTAATGATTGGATTTTGGTTTTTGTAAGTTTTTTTTAACCCAACATTTTAAGTATGTCACGCTACTACACATCTTAAAGTTGTCAAGGCTAATTGAAACTTCCAAGGATATTTCCTAACCCCGCGCTTGTCGCAGTGCATTAAATGCCTTACCTCGCAAACCAACTGGTAACAATGATAATCCTAAACCAGTCCAAGCTTTAGGAGTTGAAAAAGACTGTCCTGCCAAAACTAGCTCTCGGCCTTTTTGTGTTTCACCCTTTTCAATTAAACGCAAACCTAATAATAACTGCGTTTCAGTTAGACGATTTTTCCTGATTGTTTCTATTTTTTCAGAATCAAACTTATAACTTTCTAAATATCGCATTTTATCAAATAAATAAGGAATGGCTCTATTTAGACCTTGCTGTTCTGCATGAGTGCGATATTCCATCAATAATTTTGGTAAATAATAACCCTTTTTTCCAGCCAAAGCTAAACGCACAAATAAATCATTATCCTCACAGTTTTGCATATTTGGCTGCATAAATCCTAAATCTTGCAAGGTTTTGCGGCGAAATAATGTTGCGCCAACTTGAAAGCTTTGGTTAACAAATACAACTTCCAACAAATTATCTACAATACCTGCTGGTAAATTCTTCCTACCCCAGCGATGAGTATTTTCTTGAGTTTTTGCTTCATCTCGGACATTGTTAATATCAATTATCCAATGGTCTGTACCAACAAAATCAATGCTAGAGTCTTGAGCAAGAATCGCTGCGGTACTTGCGAGAAAATCGGGTGTGAGCCGATCATCATCATCAAATTTAATAAAATATTCACCACTGGCAGCATCAAAGCCAGAGCGCATATTATTACTTTTACCAATATTTTGCAGATGACGAATATATTTAATCCGTTGGTCTGTGTACTGTGACATCAATTCGGGCGTGCGATCGCTAGAACCGTCATCACAAACAATTAGCTCAAAGTCTTGCTCAGACTGATTCAGTACACTTTCAATGGCATAAGGAAGAAGATTAACACGATTAAAAGTAGGAACGCAAACAGTAATTTTAGGCATATTTTATACTAGTAACTGAAAAATATAGAAAATAGAATGCTAATTTAACGCGTCACCAATAAAGCTATATTTAACGGAGAGTTCTTTGAATTTTATTCATTGTTTTGTTAAAGAAATTGTTAGTTTTGGTAATTATACTCACTGGTTTAAGCTGTTTTGGTCTTTGTTCTGGTTGTTTAAGAAAGCGATAGTGCAAAAATTCATCTGCATAACATATATTAACATCTTGCCCTTGAGATAACTGGGCAAAATCACGAGAAGAATAGCTCATATAATGTATACGATGAATTGATTTTAAGCCATCTTGATTGTAAAGAACATTATTAATATTCACAAAGGGGTCTGCATTAGCACAGTTGCCTGTTCTATCTTCACCATTGGGGCTAAGTGTAAAGTTAAAAAGTGGGCGATCGCAGCGCAAGGTCATATAGTTAAACAAAAAAGAATCATCCCACCATCCATGTCCATTAATCCACTCAACTTCTTTTTGGTTAATTAATCGCTCCTTCATTATCTCAATATCTTTAACAGTAAACAATCCTCGTTTAGAACCAAAGAAACTAGAACAATGCAGCTTAGGACGTATATCTGCTTCTGTATACAGCCCAGTTTTCTCTATAACTGAAATATTTAACGCTGCAACAGCTCTATCCTTAAGGTGTTCCCAATCATCAAAAACAAAATCTGATGTTTCTAGCTTGTCAATTACATTATTGAGTGGCTTCATTGCCAAACTATCACCGTCATAAAATACGAATTTATCAAAAATACCCTCAAAGGCAACAAACTTTCTTTGTAAATGACTTTTGTACCAACTAGGACGTGATAATTTTGTATTTTTTTCCCTTGGATGTGCTGCCCAAACCTGATGAGCAAATTCTTCCCAGTGTTGAATTACGTCCCAATTATCAAATAAGATTACATTTTTCCGATTATTAATTTCTTTTCTAACTAAATCTAGTTGCTCATTATATGGAATTATACAAATAGGAATATCTGCGCTAACATTCACCTCAATACTGTTTAGCAAAGCTACTAGTTGGTCAAACACCACATCATTAGCCAGGGTGTAGATACCGAAGGAATCCATTTTGATAAATCCTTTTTCGCTTGCAGTGACTGAGTAACGCAAATAATATTCTCGTTATTTTCTGAGCTATTATTCTCGAATCATTATTAGTATACACATCTTTACACTTTATGCTGGGGCAAGGAGCAAGGGATTTTGCTTAGTTTGGATGATACTAACATTACTCGTTGTTTATCTGCATTGTCAAAACCCATGCTGTAGCCTTGCTTTTGCCAAAAATGTCCTGTGCGTTAGGACATTCGATTAAAGTACGTGGCAGTTTACCAGTAATGAGAGTTTCTGGGATGCTGTCTAGAATGCAATAATATTTGGGGTTGCCCAAAGCGGTAGTGTCTGTCTTTTAAAAAATTAGCAATAATGCACTGAGCAAAAATTTATTTTTGAACTTGCATCAACCCAGAATTAATCACTGATAAGTAAATACTATTTTTAGTTGTAAGTAAAAAGGAGTAGCAATGTCTAATGTTGAAGACAATAAAATAATTGCTCGACGCTGGATTGAACTGATTAGCGAGCATCGAATTGAAGATATCTGCGAAATGATCGCCCCAAATTGGAGGATGCACGGTGCTTTACCTGGACTTCCTCCAGGGCCGGATGGAGTACGTAAACTCTTTGGCTCATTTGGAGCTATCGAGCAGAAATGGACAATTGAAGACGTAATTGCTGAAGGTGACAAAGTTGTGGTGCGTGCAACTAATACTTGCACTCAGGAAAGTTTCTTTGGAATACCTAGTCATGGTCGAGAACAGACGTTCACGGCTATTTTCATTCATTGGATTGTTGACGGGAAGATAGTTGAAACCTGGCGAAACGCTGATGATCTCGGACGAGTTCTTCAGCTTGGGGCGCGGATTGAGCCGGGAACGTCTGGGGAATGAGGAATAACTTTACTGGCTAACTGAATAAATGACGAGTCTCTTCAGAAACTGGTAGAGGTCTTAAAAATCTAGCTGTTGAATTGCCTTCTAGAGAATAATCTCAACAACCCGGCGGTTCCTATTCCCCAAGCACCATTAACTAATAAACCTGTGACTATTCCCACAAGTTTCCAGCCTCCAGCTATGGGCTGATTCTTGAGTGGTGCAATCACAAACCAAGCTACTAGCGTTGGGACAATTGCACCAAATACCAATGCTGCTAACCAATAGCTTTTATTATTTTGAAAACGAGGCGCGATTGCTACCCAAATCATTCCCCAAATTCCTCCCCAGAATGCACTTGACCAAATTTGCGGGATTCCAAATGGTTGTGTTGGTGCAGTTGAATAAGGAGTGCGAGGCGTGAAATTCACTGTATGTAGCAACGCCAACATACCTTGGTGAAATAGCAAAACAGACACAAAGCCTGCAATAAATGCTAAGGCAAATCGAGATAAGGCAGCTTTTTGAGTCATTGCTTATACGAAAACCTCTAGGACTTGCTTCTTACAGGTGTCTATGATAGTTTGCTAACTAGTATAAAATACAGTGAATATATCGATTTACCGTATTTTACTAAATACTATTGTTGATATAGCCGAAGGAGCTTGGATTTAAAAGTATCTAAGTAATTTACCAAAATATATGACAGGTAGAAAAGCCAGTGTTGCTGATTGAGAAGATAATGCCTGAAATAAACCTGAATTTGGCAATTTATCCAGAGTATTTTTGAGCAACGAAGCGATCGCAGTGAACAGGTAGTGAGGATAATGAATATACGTATGCAAACTATTCATAACCGTAAAGTCAAAGGCGGAGGCTAAACCTTGGCACAATTGGAAACACAACCTCTGGCTTTGTCAGGCGCTCAAAAAAATTGGGTCTTACTCGGTATCGGACTTGGGGTGTTCATGTCTACCCTCGATGTGGGCATCATCAATGTTGCTTTACCCACATTGGTGCAAGCCTTTGGCACCAGTTTTCCGACGACCCAATGGGCTGTATTGAGTTACCAGTTGGTCAGTTCCGGTTTAGTTTTGGGGGCAACCCGCCTGGGAGATATGTGGGGCAAGAAGTCCTTGTATCAAGGGGGACTTGTTCTGTTTACTCTCAGTTCGCTGTTGTGTGGTTTTGCACCTAGTATTGAGTGGTTGATTGCCTTTCGCGCACTTCAAGGGCTGGGTGCTGTATTCATTTCTGGGCTTGGTTTGGCAATCATTACAGAAGTTTTTCCATCTTCGGAGCGAGGTCGCGCTGTTGGCGTTATCGGTAGTGTTGTATCACTGGGAATTGCTTTTGGCCCTTCCGCAGGGGGGCTGCTCCTAAGCTTATCAGGCTGGCATAGTATATTCTTCATCAATGTACCGTTGGGGATTATCGCTAGTTTCTTGATCGCTCGGGTAGTGCCACCTTCTGTACGCATTCAGGGTAAACAGAAATTTGACTTTTTTGGAGCTGTATTGGCTTTATTGACTCTGGGTAGTTTTGGTCTGGGTATGACGCTAGGGCAAAGTCAGGGCTTTGGCAGTACCAATGCACTAGTATTATTAGCGATCGCTACCTTAAGTTTCATAATTTTTTTGGTAGTTGAAGCGTCCATAAAAGAGCCGCTACTAGAACTACACCTGTTTCGCAATCTTCAGTTGAGTATGGGTTTGCTAAGTGGGTGGCTAGCATTCATTGTTATCGGCGGTTCGCTACTTATCGTCCCTTTCTTTCTAGAGAGCGTCAAGCATTATCCGACGGTAAAAGTGGGGCTGCTACTAGCTGTGTCACCTGTACTTAGAGCCTGTCAAGAAACAACTTTTACATGTTGAAGTATAGATGTTATGCTAAAACTATGAAAAAAGCTAACAGGAACGAGTAGGTAAATAC